>CAZMZV010000005.1:5517-53910 GCA_964570975.1 uncultured Methanotrichaceae archaeon
CCAGATATCGCTGTGCCCTTGCAGGTGCCGAGGTTTATCGTGATGAGCATCCCCACAACGACGCCGTCCTGAAATATGGGTGTCCCGCTATCTCCAGGCCCCGGAAGGTTGCCTGGTTGTAACACCACGTATACTATGCTCCAGGAGGTATCCGTTATCCTGCATCCCATGCGCCTGGCGCTGTTGATCAACTCCGCTTCGCCAAGTCTCGGCCTGCCGAGAGGTGTCTCCTCGCATGGTGCGAGCACGAGAAAGAACGCCAGATCCGCATCGGGACAGAAATGGAGAACTCTGGTGAGATGGCCTCTTATCCTGAGCTCGTCCGTCCCAGCGTAACGGAATATGTGTGCCGGCGCGACGCCGATATAGCCCCCGCGGTAGGGATAAAAGGCAGCTGCCACCCCGCCGGATCTTCCGGATATGAACTGATCGCCAGCCCTCAGCATACTTATGTTAAAATCCTCGATTCTCTTTTAGGTTTCTCAGAGAGATCTGCGGAATTAGCCGCTCGAAGTCCTCCTTGCTGGCGAGGGCCGTCCCCTTTCGCAGCGTGGTCGCGGTGCCTGCTGCTACCGCGTAGATGAGACACTCCTCAAGCCCCTTTCCATTTATCATTCCGTAGATGAATCCTGCAACGGACGAATCGCCGGCGCCGACCGTGTTCTCGACCTTGACCTCTGGTGGCGTCGCAAGATACTCCTCGTCCCCGCTCACCAGAAGTATGCCGCGCGGCCCCATCGAGACCAGCACGATCTTCACGCCCTTTCTGTTTATATCCCTGGCTGCAGCTAGGATATCATCGATATCTTTAAGCTCCCTGCCCATCAGCTCGCCGAGCTCGTGTACATTCGGCTTTATCACATCAGGCATCGCCTCGATTCCAGAGCCGAGCGATCTGCCATCGACATCCAAAAAGACTTTTGCCTTGCAGCCATTATACTCGCACTTCTTCGCCTCAGCAACGACTTTGCGATAGATTGCTGGGCTTAGTCCAGGTGGTAGGCTGCCGCCAATTGTGACTATCTCCGGATCCCTGAGAGATTCTATCTGCTCTATGAGCATCATGAGCTCATGTGGCTTTATCTCAGGGCCTCTCGCGTAGAACGCGATCTGCCTTCCTGTGGACATCTCGTGGATTATTATGTTAGTCCTGGTCTCGCCAGCTACTCTTACGAAGTCGGTGCCGACACCTTCGTTCAGAAGCCGTCCCTCGAGCTCCCTTCCGGCGAACCCTCCCACGAATCCGAGCGCAGTGCTCTCCACCCCCAGGTTCTTGAGCACCTTTGAGACATCCACGCTCTTTCCACCGGCGTAATTCTCCTCCCTGACGATCCTGTTGGGCTCGTCCTCCCTTATGCGATCGACCCAGATCGTTCTGTCTATAGCCGGATTCAATGTTATTGTGTATATCGTATCCTTCCCACCTGCTGACTTATGCTAATGTCTATGATATTTCGGACGTGTCCGAATAAGGATTAAGTGTTTCTGACATGCTGCGCTTATCCAGACAGGTCCGATATTTCTATGATAATCGATCTATGTCAAATTAGACTCTCGAATCTTCTGTTGGCCTCGTCCCAGTTCACTATATTCCAGAATGCATCCACGAACTTCGCACGTTCGTTCTTATAGTCCAGGTAGTAGGCATGCTCCCAGACATCAATGACCAAGAGCAACCTGAACATCGGATAGACATTGACGTTGTGCTTCTCGATCTGCATTATTATCGGCCTTCTGGTCTGCATGCAGTATGCTAGCGCGGCCCATCCGGAGCCCTCAACACTCACAGCTGCGGCTGTGAACTCCTTCCTGAATCTCTCAAACGAGCCGAACTCTTTCTCTATCTCCGTGGCCAGAGAACCGACAGGAGCGCTCTTCGATGGCGCGCGCAGATTCGCCCAGAAGAGGCTGTGGAGCAGATGGCCGCCTATGTGGAATGATAGCTCCTTCAGAGTGGCTTTCTGATCGATATCCGCGCCATCTTTTCGCGATTTATCGAGTCTCTCCAGAATGGCATTCGCACCATTGACGTATGCGAGATGGTGCTTATCGTGATGGATCTTCAGCTGTGCCTCCGAGATGTAGGGCTCGAGATCCTTTGTGCCATAAGGCAAATCGGGCAGTGTGTAGAACTTCTGTGTCATAAAAGATAATGCGCTATGATGGTTGATTAAACCAGCGCTTAAAACAGAGGATATCCTCCGCAGAACCTGCTGTGTTGGATAATTCAAGGCAATGCGGTCGATAGATATCGATTCTTAATAAATAGAGGGTGAATCGGCTCTCTGCCATCAAAATTCAGAAGCTATTCGATACAGCACAAAATGTGAACAAAGTCTTAAATAATTTATATAAAATAAATATCTTCTCGAACTTTCTGAGGGCAGGGTGTATGCTGCATGAGCATCAATTCGCAAGGCAATTTACACCAAGTTCAGCTGATCGCTCTGAAGAATGCGAATTTGACGCGGGTGCAAATAGAAGAAAAATATACCGAGAAAAATAGACCGAAGAGTTTTCGTCCCCTCGTGCTTATTCTATCTTGACCTCTTTGCCCTTTCGCTTCTCCTTCTTCTCCAGCGTTAGTGTGAGCACGCCGTTGTTGTAGGTCGCCTTTGCGCTGTCTGGATCGACGGGCCTATCCAGCTGGATCATCTTGTAGAATCTCTTCTCATCCTCAGTCTTGATCTCGACGCTGTCCTCTGCCACATCCAGCTTTACGTTGGACTTGTCCACACCAGGCAGTTCGACGAAGATCTTGTAGCTGTCCTTCTCCTCCATTATATCTACGAGCGGCTCACGACCAATGCTGGCCTCGATGCCACGATATGACGGCCTGATGTTTCCGAACTCCCTGAAGACCGGCTCCTTTCCAGGCTCGATGACATAGCTGAAGCCATACACGAACGGCCCATACCTTCGGACCTTACCTTCAGGAGTCTCCTCCTCTCTGACGAGCTCTCTGAACTCCTTGGGCATCTCAGTCTCGAACCTCTTTATCATCTCCTCAAACGGGGACAGGAACCAGTCCTCCTCAAAGCGCTCCTTTCTCTCGAACGGAAATCCTCTCATAAAGTTCTCGAATATGTCAAAGATCGAGGGATATCTTCTCCTCCACATAGGTGTCACCTCACAAGTATTATAGTTTTGAAGTACTATAAATACTTTTTGGATAAACCGTTGCTTGGCAGTTCGATGGGGCGCTCAGTTCAACCTCCAGATGTTGTAGTTAAGAAATGCCGCGAAGCTCACCCATAGTATGTATGGTATCAGGAGCATGCCAGCGTTCTTTGATATCTCGAAGAACCTCGCCATGGTGATTGCTATTGATATCCATAATACTACGATGACAATAAAACCTGCTGCAGGGGATCTCATGCCGAAGAAGGCCCCCGACCAGGCTATGTTCAGAAGAAGCTGGATTCCAAATGGTATTAGGGCTCGATAGAGAGAGCCGCGGGACACATCAGCTTCCAGCACCAGAAATAACGATACGCCCATCAATGTGTATAGTATTATCCAGACCAGGCCTATAAACCAGCCAGGCGGCGTGTATGAAGGCTTCACCAAGCCCGGATACCAGGTGGATACTGATAGATCCGTCAGGTAAGATCCGACTACACCGGCGAGCTGGCAGAGCGCTATGCACAGAATCAACAAGAATAAACCTCTTGCGATATCAATCCCTCCTGCTTAGACCTCTCCGAATTCCGCTAACATCTGCCTCAGAGCATGCAACTTCGATCTCTTATTTGGAAGGTCTTAATCAACAATCAATACAGCCATTCGAACTAATATCGATTGATCTTTGTGTAGAGCATATCGAGAATGGCAAACATCTCATTAATCGGGGTGCTTCCTCCTTCCATGATTTTAATAGCGATTCTCAATAGCGAGATCGGCTCTAGTTCTTAATTCATTCGTCCTCTAGCCTGCATAGCTCGCAGCTGTGGTGCCATTTGGGCTCAACCTGCACGTGTACCGGGTTGTCCATCTCGTACTTGCCCGACTTGAGATCGCCTATCGCCTTGCGTATCTCTTCCTTGCTCATCTTGCTGGCATTTATACGTCCGATCTCCCTTCCGATTATGCCATGATGCCCCTCGGTCCTCTCGATCCTGACAACAGAGTACTCCGGAGCATCCTCGCTATCCCCATCTCCAAGGTACATGAGATCCCCGTGGTAAAAGCCGTAGCACAGCGGCCAGCTGTGCTCGCTCATCGCCTTTACGAGGTCGTCCTCGCTATCCAACTCCATGAAGGAGAATACACGACTCGGATGCTTCATATGAATCACCTCAACCTCCACCTGGATCTGACCATAGACGCTAGTTTAGGATTCTTGAAACCCATGTATATCTCTGGATCCGTTGTGAAGCCTATGAACGGATCTATTGAGCCCTCCTCCATGTTCGCCACCCAGACCTGAACATCCTTCTCCTCAAGAAGGCTCGCATGATCTTGATAGAACCTCATAAAAGGATCGAGCCTCTCCTCATGCGGCACTATCGCAGCCGTGGCGCCGTATAGCTCTGCCGCAAGGATACATTCATCAACATCCAGCATCGTGATCCTCGGGTTAACAAAAACCTCTAGCCGATCAGTCCCTTTTGATAAAGAGAGCCTGCCTGGGCTCATGCGCTCTGGCGTGTATCCCGCCCTCTTCAGAAAATCGATAGTGAGATACTCTAGATTCACTCTGACCAGATTGAGAATCTCCTCTCTTGTATTTTTGAAGATATCGTAGGCCCTCTCGAAGTCGGGTCGATCGTACTTTCTCGAGAGCGGGAAGTGAAATATCCTTCCATGTATCACTATGAAGCTGTCCAGCTTTGGAGTATCTGCGAAGAGAGAATGGCCGCTCATTATGCTTGCGAATATCCCAGCAGCAGGCCTCTCGCCAGCGATTCTTCTTAAAATATCCATCTCCTCATCGCTCAGATCAGCCTCGCGAACCGCCTGGTATATTCTATGCAGGAGTTCGCATCTCGCGATGATTCCCCTCTCCTCCAGGAGCCTGTTGATCCTTTCCCCTATCATTCCGATTTTGTCGCTCATCGTCTCATTCTCTTTCGATCGAATTGTGATGCGACTCCGAAGCCCTCGCGAGCTCTGCTCTGAGCTCGCCCATCATCGCCACCCTCTCAGCGAATGCGTTATGCCGGTGTATGCTCTCCTCATTTATCTGCTTCAGCGTCACGCGCGCGTCATCCGGAAGATCCGTAAAAACCGATACGACCTTCTGAGCCATCGTTCTGACGCAATCCTCCACAAACATAGGGTTCCTGTGAGCCCTCGAAACTACAAGGGCCTCATCCGGGCGCTTGAGCAGGCCATAGACCTTCGAGGACATGGACTCCTCTATGATTTTAATTATCCGATCTATCGAGACGCACTTTCTGTCCCTCACCTCTATCGATATGCTTCCGCGTCCTCGCTGGTTGTGTGTTGCTACGGGTATCCTGCTAACAAAGCTCTCGACCTCATCCTCTCTCAAACCCATCCCGATGAGCTCTCTGCGCATCTGCTCTCTGACTATCTCCTGGGCGCACGGGCATGCTGTTGTGCCGACGACCTCGGCGCCCACGAGCTTCCTGACATGTGGTGGCGAGCCGCTGGTGGCCATCGCCTCGGCGAAGATATCCACCACCTCCTGGCAGTTCACCTTTGTGGCCGGAGTCTGACGCTTGACTATGTACTCGCTCTTCATCTTCACCTCAGCCCGGGTAGCGTATTCGTGAAGCTCAAGAAGACGGAGGGCTATCTTGCCGCAGAGCTCCTCTATCTCGTAAACTGGTTTTGAGATCTCCTCCTCTAGAACCTCGTCGATGGCCTCGGTATTTCTGGAGAGATTCGCCCCCTTTCTGTCTGAAGGAAGATCTACGAACACCTCAAAGTTGGATATGAGAACAATAGGCCTCTCACCGCTCCTTTCGACCTTCACGAGCTTCTTTACTCCCGTCACTCCAACCCGCGTGAGGTTTATCGGGTACTCGGGATGACAGGCCTGAACATCAGGCAACCTCTCCAAAACGCCCCACCCTATTCATCATCCAGGTCGAGCTCATCCATGAGGAGCAATAGCCTTTCGACCTCTTCCAGAAGCTCATCGAGCATCGCCGAGATCCTGCAGTCCCTCTCATGCATGTCATCGAGAAGGCGCTCAAGATCCTCCCTGACCCTCTCGTTGTGACCTTCAAGCATGAGCTCACGCAGCTGTCTATCGATCTCATCGTGCATTTGAATATCCTCATGATAATCTCGTGCCTATGATATATGAGCCTTTTCTAGCTGCTGGTGGACCTGTCCAATAAGATCTCCGTGTCAGAGACAAGTCTCATGTTATTTGGTTATCTGATCCGTTTTGTGCTTATTCGGACTGCTCCAGCCACGCCTACGCAAAGGATTTAATCTAAGTCTGTGGCTACTTCTGGCAGGATCATTTGAGGAAAGAAGATGGAGATCTCTGCACAGGAAAAATACGAGTTCAAGCGCTTGCTGGATGAGCTCAGGTCCAAATCTGGAAGGGGAACCGAGCTCATCTCCCTATACATACCTCCCGACAAGCAGATCTCGGATGTGATGGCACAGCTCAGGGAGGAGCACGGCCAGGCGGCAAACATAAAGTCAAAGCTCACGAGGACCAACGTCCAGAGCGCTCTCGAATCAGCCATGGCCAGGCTCAGGCTGATACCGAGAGCTCCTGAGAATGGAGTCGTTCTGTTCATCGGAGCGGTGGATATCGGCGGTAACAGAACTGATATGTACAGCAAGGTCATAGAGCCACCTGAGCCGATCACCACATACAGATACCACTGCGATTCCACCTTCCTCCTGACTCCATTGGAGGAGATGCTATCTGAGAAGAAGACGTTTGGGCTCATCGTCCTCGACAGACGTGAGGCCACAATAGGCCTGCTCAAGGGCAAGCGAATAGAGCCTCTTAAACATCTTACATCCACAGTTCCTGGAAAGCAGAGGAAAGGTGGCCAGTCCTCTCATAGATTCCAGCAGCTCAGGCTGATAGCGATCCACGACTTTTACAAGAGGATCGGCGAGGCTGCGAACGATGCTTTTCTCGGCATCGATCCCAAGGAGCTTCAGGGCATACTCATCGGCGGGCCATCCCCAACCAAGGAGGAGTTCGTGGCTGGAAATTTCCTGCACCACGAGCTTCAGAGGAAGATAATAGACGCATTTGATGTATCCTACACGGACGAAGCAGGCCTCTGGGAGCTCGTGGAGGCCGCTCAGGACAGGTTGTTGGATTTGGAATTGACGCAGGAGAAGCTCGCCATGAGGAGGTTCATGAAGGAGCTCGTGAGCGACAGGGGTCTCGCATCTTACGGCGAAAGAGATGTACGAAGAAATCTGGCCCTGGGTGCTGTCGACCTCCTCCTTCTTTCAGAGGATCTCAGGAAGACGAGGGCGAAGGTGAAATGCCAGAACCAGAGTTGTGATTATACTGAGGAGACTACGAGGACGCCGACATCTCCATCTCTGGGTAGCTGCCCGAAGTGTGGCTCGCCGCTGATGATAACTGAGGAGATAGATCTCATCACAGAGCTCTCTTCATTGGCTGAGCAGAGCGGAGCTACTGTGAAGATCATCTCGACCGATTTCGAGGAGGGCGCGCAGCTGCTTCACGCCTTCGGCGGTATAGCGGCTGTATTGAGATTCAAGACATCACACCTTTAAAGGGAGCTGTTCATGATCGAGGTAACGGTACGTGCTCTGGTGAAGCCCACCGAGAGGGTGGAGAGGGTCGTGGCTGCGATAGAGCGGATCTTCCCCGGCCTGACGCTCGACATCAGGGAGGATGTGGTCCAGGGCTATGGGGGTGCAGCCTCTCTAATTCGATTCCATAAAATCCTGAGGGAGGAGAGGATACTCGATACGGCTAGATCTGTGATGCTCGCAGGAAGGATAGGCGACTCGTATCAGTTCAGAATAAGCAAGCCTGGCGCCTTCATGGGTCGGGTCGGATTCCCGCCTGAAGAGGAGCCCCTGGGATCTATACATGTTGAGATATCAGGAGGCTACAATATCATCGACTGGCTAGCTCCTAGGACGGTTGATGGAAAGCCTGTAATTGAGGTAGATCTTGATGAGGTGGAGTGATGATAAGCTTCTCCTCCAGCGCCCTGGTCAATAAACCATTCGACTGGGCTTACCAGCTTGAGGATCTCGGGTATACTGGATGGGAGATAGTCTGCGAGGGCATGCAGCGGCTCACAGAGGATAACATCGATGAGGTGAAGAAGATAGTCGAGACCACGGATCTGGTAATAACCATACATCTGCCGTACTCAGATCTCAATCTCGCATCGGTGAATCAGCCGATATGGGAGGAGAGCGTAAGGCAGATGAAGAGCTGTTTGACCCTCGCAGCGGATTTTGCAGAGCTTGCGGTTGTACATCCAGGCCACCTCTCTCCAGCGGGAGCGATGATGCCAGATACCGCCTGGGAGCAGAACATACTTGGAATAAGAAGCATCTGCGACCATGCTGCTGAGCTTGGCATAACCATCGGTGTGGAGAACATGGTGAACATTCCGACGCTGCTTGGCAGAGCTCCATTCGAGATCGTCGGCATAATCGATACGGTCGATAGGGATAACCTGGGATTCACGCTCGATGTGGGGCATGCCAACACGAACAACAACCTCAGGGAGTTTCTTCTGCTCAAAGATAGAATAGTCCATGTTCACGTCCATGACAATCGTGGGGAGCGGGATGAGCATCTGCCGGTCGGCTCCGGAACAGTAGACTGGCAGCTGGTCTTCTCATCCCTCACTGGCTACACAGGCAGATACGTCACAGAGGCGAGATCTTTAGTTCAAGGCGAGACGAGCCTCAATAGGATCAAAAGGCTGATGGCCAAAGATGAGTCCTGAAAGAGGTAAAGAGCGCAGAGAGGGGGATAAGGAGATCATCTCCTCTCTCATAGAATACTTTGATGAGAAGGATGCTGTTAGAGAGGAGGCGCTCAAGCTATCGCGATGTGTAATAAGATTATCATCATCTGCGGTGAGGGCCACGCATAGAGGAGAGCTTTCAGAGGCCAGAGAGTACTTGAGAGAAGCGCGCGAGAATATCTCCAGAATAAAGAGCATCCTCGATAAACATCAGGACGTGAGGTACGCGGGCTTTGTAGATGATGCTGAGCAGGAGTTCGCAGAGGCGAGCGTGCTCTTCTCGCTGATATTCGAGGACAGGATGCCACTTCCAGAGGAACTGGATGTGGAGCCCGTTAGCTATCTTAATGGCCTGGGCGATGTGACGGGAGAGCTCAGGCGAAGCATCCTGGAGCTGATAAGGAGCGGATCACCTGAGAAGGGCGAGGTGCTCCTGGAGATAATGGAGGAGATATACGACATGCTTCAGCGCTTCGATTACCCAGAGGCTCTGACACGCGGCCTCCGGCGCAAGACGGATCTTGCAAGATCTATGCTGGAGAAGACACGTGGCGATCTAACGAACGCGATCCAGATGAAAAATCTTGAGAGGCACCTCTCACTTTTAGAGGATAAGCTTAAGGACACGTACCCGAATCTCTAAAGCATGAAGTTCGACCCGGCTGAGATCAGAGAGGCTGCCGAGAAAGATTTTGACAGCGCGTGGAAGCGTGGCGTCGATTACCTCGCCAGACCATCTCTGGATAAGATCTATCCCAGGAGAAGCTATCCACATGGAAAACCTCATCCTATCTTCGAGACGATTCAGCTTCTCAGAGAGGCATATCTGCGCATGGGATTCAGCGAGATGATGAATCCAGTGATAGTCGATGCGCAGGACGTCTACAGGCAGTTTGGATCAGAGGCACTTGCGGTTCTCGATAGATGCTTTTACCTAGCTGGCCTTCCGAGGCCGGATGTGGGCATATCCGAGAGCAGGCTCTCTAAGATCAATGAGATAATTGGCAGGGAGCTATCCTCTGAGGAGATAGAATCGCTGAGGGAGATCCTTCATAGCTACAAGAAGGGCGCTGTTGAGGGCGACGATCTCGTTCCCGAGATATCAAAGGCCATCGGCGTATCGGATTCGCAGATATCGATGATGCTGGAGAGCGTATTCCCGGAGTTCAGAGAGCTAAGGCCAGAGCCAACAACAAGGACACTTAGAAGCCATATGACATCAGGATGGTTCATCTCGCTCTCGAATCTTCATTACAGGATGCCGCTTCCAATACGCCTCTTCTCCGTCGATAGGTGCTTCAGGAGAGAGCAATCCGAAGATGCTGCTAGGCTTATGTCATATCATTCCGCGAGCTGCGTCGTGATGGACGAGGATATCTCGATCGATGAGGGAAAGGCGATAGCTGAGGGTCTTTTAAGCCAGTTCGGCTTCGAGAACTTCAAGTTCAAGCCTGACGAGAAGCGCTCGAAGTACTATATTCCAGGAACTCAGATAGAGGTTTATGCGTACCATCCAGGCCTCGTAGGATCCGAGACGAAGTACGAAAGCGGCTGGGTTGAGATCGCGACTTTCGGCGTATACTCTCCAACGGCGCTGGCCCAGTATGATATCCCCTTTCCCGTTCTCAATCTGGGCCTGGGGGTCGAGCGACTTGCAATGATACTTTACAACTCAAAGGATGTGCGCGCCCTCTCCTATCCACAGCTACAGGCCGATTGGAGCCTGAAGCCTATAGAGATCGCGAGGATGATAGGTGTTGATAAAAAACCTCTGACTGATACCGGCAGGGAGATAGCAAGATCGATTGTTGAGACATGCGTTAGATACGGAAATACACCATCTCCCTGCGAGTTCGATGCATGGGAGGGCATGCTCTTCGGCAGAAGGGTCAGGGTCTCCGTCGTCGAGCCGGAGGAGAACACAAAGCTCTGCGGCCCCGCTTATCTCAATGAGATCGTGGTGTACAAGAACGAGATACTCGGCATACCCCGAACCCCGAAATGGGAGTCTGCTTTTGAGGAAGGTGTGCAGACGGGCATAAGATTCATAGATGCATTCGCAGAGCTCGCGGCTCATGAGATTGAGATGGCGACTATGGAGGGCAGAGATAGCGAGACGAGGGTGAGGATCGTGAGGACTGCCGGCGAGATCAATGTCAGAATCGATCCGGCCCTCGAAAGGTACATCACGAGCTACAAAAGGCGTATAGATATTCGCGGGCCAGTCTTCACAACAGTTCGCTCTAAGATCATAACTGGGCAAGAGGGTTGAGATAACCGACTCTCAGGTTCAATGTGGCTTAGGTGTCTGAGATGGATAGATCGCCTGATACGAACTCCGAGGAGAAGCGTCTTGCTGGGATGTCTGTAGCTTCGCTTGTCAGAGATGGGATGGTCATAGGTCTAGGCACCGGCTCTACCATCGCTTGGGCGATAAGGGAGATAGGCAGAATGGTCAAAGATGGGCTTGATCTTCTGGGCGTGCCGACATCATACCAGTCGGAGGCTCTTGCGATAGATTGCGGCATACCCCTTACCTCCCTCACACAACATCCCGTTCTGGATCTGGCCATAGACGGTGTCGATCAGATCGATTCCAAAATGAATGCGATAAAAGGCGGCGGGGCAGCGCATACCAGAGAAAAGGTCGTGTCGCTGGCTTCCAAGCGCTTTGTGGTCGCTGCAGACAGTTCGAAGTCTGTTGAGGTGTTAAGCAGACCGGTTCCTGTTGAGGTCCTGCCCTTCGCAGTAAAAGTCGTAGAGCGCGAGCTCGCGAAATTGGGCGGGAGGGCTGTGATAAGACAGGGCAGGATGAAGGATGGACCGGTGATCACAGACAACGGGAATTTCGTGATCGATGTGGCATTTGGGGAGCTCGGAGATCCTGGGGCGCTCTCCAGGGAGATATCGTGTATCCCGGGTGTGGTGGAGCACGGCATATTCACAAATATAGACGAGCTTCATATTGCCAGAGGCGGAGTTGTGGAGGTTGTGAGAAAGGATGACCTCTGATGCCAGGACCATCTGGTGGGATGATGGCATAAAGACCATCGACCAGAGCAAGCTTCCCGCAGAGCATACGATAATCACGATCAAGAGCGTGAAGGAGCTCATCGAGGCTATCAAATCCCTCAAGATACGCGGTGCGCCTGCCCTTGGCGCAGCTGGCGGCTACGGAATAGCTCTGGCAGCTATGAGATCCCGGTTTCAGGAGCGGGATGGCGTGCTCCAGGAGATGGAGATAGCTGGAGATATGATAAAAAGGTCTAGACCAACTGCTATCAACCTCTCGTGGGGGGTCGATAGAGTTCTAAGAGCGGCGCGCGCTGGCGAGATCGCATCTGAGGTAAGAGAGATCGCTCTGGCAGAGGCTGAGAGGATTGCTGAAGAGGATGTGGCGATCAACAAAGCCATCGGAAGAAATGGCGCTAAGCTCCTGGATGATGGAGATAGGGTATTGACGCACTGCAACGCCGGCAGGCTTGCATGCGTTGGCTGGGGCACAGCTCTAGGTGTGATACGCCAGGCTGTGAACGACGGAAAAGAGATTCATGTTTACGCATGCGAGACAAGGCCTCTGAATCAGGGATCGAGGCTGACAGCCTGGGAGCTGATGGAAGATGGCATAGATGTGACGCTGATATGCGATAGCACCTCAGGCATGCTTATGCGGAGGGGCATGATCGACAAAGCGATCGTAGGCGCGGACAGAATCACGAGAGACGCGGTCTTCAACAAGATCGGAACCTACACGCATGCTGTTCTTGCGAGATACCATGGAATACCATTCTATGTAGCAGCCCCCCTCTCCACATTCGATGTGAAGAATGAGGAGAGCGATATAGTGATAGAGGAGAGAAGCGGAGATGAGCTTCGATTTCTGGGGGATGCGAAGCTCGCACCTGACGGGATCGATGTATACAATCCCGCCTTTGATGCTACACCTCTTGATCTCGTGACCGCGATAATCACCGAGAAGGGCGTGTTCAGACCGCCGCTTATGCCGCCGGCTCTCTACGAGCAATAGACTGCGCTGCTAATTATATAGATGGAGAAACAGGGGTAGCAAAGACTCCGCTCTTCAGGCCGGAGAGGAAGTCGCTGCTGAGTGAAACAAGGGAGGTGTCCGGATAAGCGCTGAGGCCAGAAATTTTGACATCCTCCTCTTCTGCATGTCAGAAACGCTTAATCCTTATTCGGACAGGTCCGGAACAAGAGCGATTAAGTATTTAATCAAGATTCGCATACCCTGAGAACATGAAGATATCAGCTTTCGTGGCCTTCTGTCTCATATTGGTATCTTCATCGGCCGTGCCCATACCGGTGAATTATGCTGCAGGCCAGGATCCCAGGTTCTCAGAGAGGCTATACATAGTAAATGGCGAGTCTGCTTTCTCTGAGAGCTACAAGGATGTAGAATATCTTCAGAGATCGACGGAGGTCATTACGAGAGTCACAGCTCTTCCATCTCCCAACCCCCCATCTGGCATTCTTGAGGCGAATATCAGGTCGAATGTGATAGGAAGCGCGCATATCGGCTGGCTATCAATAGATCCCTCCAGGCACGCGGAGTACGGGCGCAGCATAGAGGATCTCATCGGTGCCTTCTCGATAGAGAGATTCATCCAGCTCTGGAACAACAGCACAGCAGGAGAGATAAGCGTCGACTGGATGCCATGTATTTGAAGAGGGCCAAGCATATCTTGAGGCGGAGATGAAGCACATGGCAAACATCAATCCGGATGTACCCTGAATGCAAAAATTCAACAGAGAAGCTGGCTCTTACGAATTTCTAAGCGATCTTAGAAGGCTTGGAGACGCGTGCAGATCCTTCGAGAACAAGATATCGGCTCTCGATGCGCTCACAATCGGTGTAGCGATCTATATCTTGTTCATTCCACTTGGAATCGTCGCTTTCTTCAGGTTCTACTGGAAGGGAACCTTGCTCGAGTACGCTCCTGCTATGATATCGCTATTTTTCGGTCTCTTGCTAGCTAACCTGATACGAAAGAGGCGGAGGATAAGCGTCTTCGACCTTTTTGAGACCGAGCTATCGGAGAAGACCAAAGCAGCTTACGACAATCGTTTTCAGGACAGCATAGTTATGAGAAGTTTGGCACGCGAGCTTAAGCATGCGCTCTCCAGCATTAATGAAAGGGACCTGCTTGATGGCAGCAGGCTATACAAGAGAGGAGCGCTCCTCGCTCTTATGATGGTTCTCGCATTTCTTGTATCCAGCAGCACATCAGACGAGATCACTCCTGCAAACCTCGGCGTGGTAGGAATTATAAAAGAGCGGGCCGAGGATCTTCTCGGCTCGAAGCCAGCGGTCTCAGAGGTCAGGAACAATGTGAGCATATACGGCAAGCCATCCCTGGCCGTCCTCTCCGAGGCCAAGCTGGAGCTAGAGCTTTACCCCGGTTCCGGCGTCGGATCGAGAGCAAGACCAACTGAAGCGGCGGATCGCTTCTTCAGAGCTGGCCCGCCAGGCCAGGGCGTGGCGGTGCCATCAGAGGTTTACATCGAGAGCCTCCCGCCGAGGCACAGGGAGATAATTAAGAGATACTTCACGCTCCTGAGCGAGCTGGAGACGCCAACCACTCAGATATGAAGGCCGGAGCTTAGTAATATGCCGTGTACTCATAAGCTGGCAGGGTAATGCTGTGTTGAATAATTCGAGACGCTTATAGGGGTCCATTCTTATCAAGATCCAGATTTGTGTGAATTTGCTCTACGATATCTAAAAATGCTCGTGGCCTAACGGCCACCCATGTGGCTGAAAGTAGGCCTGGCTGGGATCCTATTTTATACACCTTAGGCATACTGCCGAAGCGAATCGCTGTGATGCTAAAGATTTTGGATTTTACACCCTCATATGTTACCGCAACATATTTATGCATATTTCATTTTTTAGTAACAATGGAGGCAAGATATTGGCTGTAAATATGCGTAATAAAGTTGCCATATTATATGTAATTTTATTAATTATGGCAATTTCCCAAATCGGATTTGCAGCGGATGCGGTTCTCAGAATTGGAACATCCGATGTCGTCAAATCGGCCAGCATTCTAGGAGATTCGAGCCTGGGGGTCTTCGCCCATCTCTCCAATCCGCCATTGATGAAGATGAATCCGGATGGAACTCTCAGCGGACAGACGGCGAAGAGCTATAGCGTCTCGGAGGATGGGAGGACATGGAGATTTGAGATAGATGAGAACCTGTATTGGAGCGATGGCGAGAAGGTCACACCTGAAGATATAAAGTTCACATTCGAATACCTCGCCGACAAATACCCGCCAGCCGGCTGGATTAAAAAGACCGTCGATGATATATCCATAGATAACAATTCAGTCGTGTTCAAGCTCAACAAGCCATACTCTCATCTGAATCTCGAGTTCACAACTTACAATATCCTGCCAAAACATGTATGGGAGACGATCGAAAAGCCACTGGAGTATGTGGATACACAGGCCTTTGTAGGCTGCGGTCCTTTTGTTATCGATAAGATAGATCTCGGTGCTGGGGTGATATACTTCAAGAGGAATCCCTACTGGCGTGGCAAGGAGCCAAAGGTCGATTCTATAGAGCTGCACATGTATGAGAACATGGATGTTCTATCATTAGCGCTGGAGAAGGGGGACGTGGATGCATATTATAAATACGCTGGCACATACCCATACCCAAGCATCGAGAAGCTCAGAGAGACGGGCAATTTCGATTTTGTTGAGACAGACAACGTGGGCTTGGTCATGCTGGGATTTAACCTCAACAAAGAGCCAATGTCTGATCAGCGGTTCAGAGAGGCCATCTCGTATGCTATAAACTATTCTGAGATTTTAAAGATAGATGCTCTCGGTTACGGATCTGTTCCGAACCGCGGATTCGTCCCGCCCAGCATGGCGTACTTCAAAGAGACGCCGAAGCTTGAATACGACCCGGCAAAGGCGAAGGAGATCCTAGCTGAGGGAGGTTTCCGAGACGGAAACGGCAATGGAATCTTGGAAGGCCGCGATGGAGAGGATCTGAGACTCTTGCTGCTCTCACGATCCAAGTTCCAGCGGGTCTCCGAGCTTCTAAAAGAGTATATCTCGCAGATAGGCATAGGTGTAGAGCTGAAGGTTGTTGACGACGCCACCTGGATGCAGCTCAAGGACGAATACAGATACGATCTGACTGTTACACGGACGACCCCATGGGGCATGATGATGCACGCCAACTGGGGAACCGGCTACTTCGATTCCCGGCGGACGGGTGAGGGTGTGCTACATGTTGTGAATGATCCGGCGTTCCAGAAGCTGTGTGATGATATACTGGCTGCCATAAATGATGAGACGCTGAAGAATTACGCAGAGGATGTCCAGGATTATTATGCTGAGAACCTGCCAGCAATAGCGCTTTACTGGAACAAGGTATTCACGCCCTACAACAAGAGATGGACCGGCTGGAATTCAGATCCGCTTTATGGCATATACAACATGGATAACTTCCTGAATGTAGAGAGGATCGCTGCATGAACAATTGGAGAGCGCAGTGGAGAGCATTCGTGCGTGAATCGAGCTACATACATCTGCTCAGGGAGAAAGGGATATCCAACGATCAGTTCTGGCGGGAATACGACGTCTACGATGAGATGCTGAGATACATGGGCTATCCGGGGAGGATCCTTTCCAGGATATCCTCCCTCATCTCTCCAGGCGCCAAGCTTCTCGATATAGGTGCTGGCACCGGCGCCTTTACGATACCGCTCGCCAAAATTGCCGGGCGCGTGATAGCCCTTGATCCATCTGGATATCAGCTAGATGTGCTCAGGCGCAAGTCGGAGGGTCTGCAAAACATATATTTTATACAGGATGAATGGCCCAAGGCTGAGATCGATATAGCTGTTGATTACGCTCTTGCAGCTTACAGCTTGTTCTCTGAGGAGATAGATGCGTTCCTTCAGAGGATGATAGATGTATCGCGTGCTGGAGTCTTTATAGTATTCAGAGCTGAGCCTTCGGACCCTCTCAACGAGTTCGCATATGGTCCGCGCCAGTATGTCGATTACAGATGCATACACCATATACTACATGAGATGGGTTACTGTTTCGATGTCGATATTTTTCCGAGGGATTACACTCTCCCCTTGGAGTATGTCTTAAAGCAGTATAGATACTCAGAAAGATCGCCTCAGGAGATAATCGATTTCCTGCGCGATGCAGGGAGGTTGAATGAGGCCAGCGGAGAAGTAACGGCCAGTTTCTCCAGCAGCGATGCTTTGCTTTACATGCTCAAATTTTAAAGGGTGACTGCTGTGAACATTCTTCGCTATCTGATATCGCTCTTCGTGATACTATCGTTGAACTTCGCCATACCAAGAGCCATGCCTGGAGACACGATGACGAACCTCCTAGGCGAGGATGTTATCCTGAACGATGAGATCGTAAGAGAGCTCAGAAGTGAGATGGGGCTTGATCTGTCTCTTAGGGAGCAGTATATCATGTACTGGAGGAATCTTCTGCATCTCGATCTAGGCTACTCATATCACTTCCATTCATCTGTTCTCTCACTGATATTCGATAGGATGAAATGGACACTGCTTTTGGCTGCACCATCCTTGATCATAGGAGCTGTTTTGGGAACGATTCTAGGAGCCATAGCTGGCTGGGATGAAAGCGGATCGAGGCGGATTCAAACTTACCTATTTCTTATCCTCTATTCGTGCCCCCCATATTTTCTCGCATTGCTGGCGCTTTACATCTTCGGTTTTCACCTAGGATGGGTTCCAATGAAGGGCTTTTACAGCACTGGTTCTGCCCTTAACGTCGTACATCATATCGCCATGCCGGTAATCCTGATGAGCTTGTTCTCAGCATCCAGGAATTACATGATCATGAGGGGCAGTGTGATTCAGGAGAAAGAGACGCTCTACGCGAGTTACGCCAGAGCAAAAGGGCTTTACGGAAGCGAAATACTCTTCAGGCACGTATTCAGAAACGCAGTTCTTCCGATCATCACACTTGTCGCTCTCGATTTCGGTTTTATATTCAGCGGAGCGCTTTTCATAGAGATCGTCTTCTCCATGCGCGGCATGGGGAATCTGATTTACAGCGCATTGCTCTACCGGGATTATCCAGTTCTTCAGGGTGCTTTTCTCATAATAACCATCATGGTGATAACTGCGAATATGATCGCAGATTATCTGTATGCTCTGATAGATCCCAGGGTGAGGGAGAGATGAGGTGCTTTAAAGAATTCGCATCAAACCCTGGCACCATTATATTCCTCGGATTTGTGTTCGTGGCGATTCTAGCGCCCTGCATTGCTCCATATGATCCGTGGAGCCGTCACGAACCATACTCCAGACCGAGCTGGGATCACGTACTAGGAACAAATGATATGGGCAATGACATATTATCGGAGATTATCTTCGGCACACGAGTATCTCTCGGCGTAGGCCTGGGCTCTGCCATAATCGCTACGATAATAGGCACATGTGTGGGTATAACTGCAGGATATTTCAGAGGTGTTGTGGATGATATTCTGATGGGCATCACCGACATATTTCTCATGATACCACAGATACCGCTCATAATAGTGATAGCGGCTTTTCTAAGACCTAGCTTCTTATCACTCACACTTATAATGGGGCTTCTTTGGTGGACATCGCTCGCAAGAATCGTGCGATCTAGGGCCTTACAGGTCAGAGAGATGGCCTTCGTGGAGGGTGCAAAGGTTCTGGGATTCGCAGATAGACATATCATTCTAACAGATGTCCTTCCAAATACGATCTATGTCATAATGCCCAAATTCATGCTCACAGTCGCCTCAGCGATGATCTCCGAGGCCTCGATCTCCTTCCTGGGTCTGGGGGATCCGAACGCAAAGAGCTGGGGTATGATAATAAACTTCGCGTTCTCACGTGGAGGATTTCTCAACGGCTACTGGTGGTGGTACGTGCCACCGGGAGTGTGCATAACGCTCTCAGTCCTGTCCCTTGTCATGATGAGCCTGACGTTGGAGAAACAGGAAGAGAAGATGGGGGTGGAATTGTAATGACCCTCCTAGAGCTGCAGGATCTATCAGTCGTTTTCTTCACGCAGCTGGGCTCTGTAAAAGCAGTTGATGGAGTTTCGATCGTTTTGGAGGAGCAGGAGACGCTAGCGCTTGTTGGCGAGACCGGTTGCGGTAAATCCGTAGTGGCGAATGCGATACTTGGACTGCTTCCCGGGAACGCGACCGTAAGGGGCAGAGTTATCTATCGCGGCATGGATCTTCTCAAGCTTGGGGAGAGGGATATCTCGCGGATAAGAGGCAGGGAGATCGCGATTGTGTTTCAGAACCCCTCTGCGGCGTTAAATCCAGTTTACAGGATTCTGCATCAGGTCTCAGAGCCATTGATGGTTCATAGGAAGCTCAAGAAGAAGGACTCCCAATACGAAGCGATCGGACTTCTCCAAAGGCTTGGTATGAGCGATTCTTGCCTCTTGTATCCATTCCAGCTCTCTGGAGGTATGAACCAAAGGGCCATGATCGCATGCTCGACCATTCTCAAGCCGAGGATACTCATAGCAGACGAGCCGACTAAAGGACTGGACTACAGGATGGTGCATGTATCCCTAGACCTCATCAGGTCGGTTATAGATGAGAGCAGAGCTTCTGCGATTGTGATAACACATGATCTAGATGTTGCGCGTGCGATTTCCGATAGGATCGCGGTCATGTACTGCGGCGAGATAGTGGAGCTTGGAGGAACGAAGGAGGTGCTATACAGCCCTCAGCATCCATACACCATCGCCCTTCTGGAAAGCACACCAGAATGTGGATTCAAGCCGATTCCAGGAAGAACACCGTCTATGATCAATCCACCTGCAGGCTGTAAGTTCCATCCCAGATGCCCTCTCAGAATAAGTTCCTGCTCAAGAGAGCGGCCGATGTTAAATGCACTCTCTGGGAGAGCGGTGAGGTGCTGGAGATGTATCTAAGGGCACTCAATATCAGTAAGATCTATCACGACGGTGTTATATTCAGACGCGAGAATCGCGTGCTTGAGAATGTAACGCTTGAAGTAACTCAGGGGCGTACTCTGGGGCTCTTTGGCCCATCAGGCTCTGGAAAGACGACTATAGCTCGAATACTAGCCGGGCTTGAGATGCCATCGTCAGGGGCAGTTATCTTCAATGGAAGAAATATCAACGAAATGGGTGCAGCTGAATTCTCTGCATTCAGAAGATCTGTGCAGATGGTGTTCCAGGATCCTGAGTCATCCCTCAACCCCAAGAAGAGCATCGAACGTACCCTCAAAGAGGTTCTGGGACTCCTGCGCATTCCCAAGGAAGAACAGCACGATCTGATAAGCAGAACACTTGAGAGCGTGGGCCTCTCAGAGGAGGTGCTCTGTAGGCTGCCTAGACAGCTCTCCGGTGGGCAAAATCAGAGGATCACGCTTGCAAGAGCGCTTCTTCTCGATCCTAAGATTATAATACTGGATGAGCCCACCGCCTCTCTTGACGTCTCGGTCCAAGCACAGATTCTCAATCTGCTCAAAGAGATACAGCGAAGAAGATGCATAGGCTATCTTCACATCTCACACCACCCAGCTGTAATAAGATTCATGTCTGATTACGTCTGCGTCCTGCATAAAGGCAGATTGACATTCAGCGGACCACTCGATGAGTGGGAAGAAGCCGTTAGAAGTTCCCAGGCTATGCCTCTGCTTGCAAGCGTATCAAAGTAGAGCTAATCGATACCCTGATGATTATTGCCGCTGTGTTGATATACAGACGCATCTCGCAGATCAACTCAGCTAGATGGGCTACAAAATCGATTTATCCTTCTTCATAGTCGTATAGAGTAATGCACGTTGATGTTGCCATCATCGGGAGAATTCTGCCAGCCGCAGGGAATGCGATCGAGATTCCAACGCCTTACGGTCGTGTAAGAGCGATGGTCACAGAGATCAACAAAAGGAGCATTCTTGCCATATCAAGACATGGCGATTCGCACCTTCCACCGCATCGTGTAAACTACCGAGCGTTAATACATGCTGCCTCGATCGCTCCCAGGATTATCGCCATAAACACCGTCGGCTCTATGATCTCGGCTCCTGGAAGTTTCTTCATACCGACTGACTTCGTCGAGTTCACGAAGTCGAGGATCTCAACATTCTATGAGGATCGTGCGGTTCATGTTGATATGAGCGAGCCGTACTGCCCGGAGATACGCTCCGCCCTTGTTGAATCATGCAGGGCTAAAGGATATGAGCCGTACGAGGGTGTTTATGTCTGTACAGAGGGGCCGCATCTCGAGACGCCGGCTCAGATAAAGATGTTCAAGAGCTTGGGGGATGTTGTCGGCATGACGGGATATCCGGAGGTCGTGCTAGCTAAAGAGCTGGCCTTATGCTACGCATCGATATGTCTTGTGACAAACTCTGCAGGCGATGGGCCTATCGATATATCTCAGATCCAGCAGGTGGCCGAGAGAGCTCGCGACGATCTTGGGGAGATCATCGCAGGCGCGATCTCAAGACTCCCCCAGGAGAGATCATGCAGATGCAGAAATGCTCTGGAGAATGCAGAGCTTTAAACCCGAAGGAGCTAGTAACCTGACTTTGTCAGATCGAACTGCGGATCGATAAGACTGTTCTGATAATTACCTTTCTGTCTCTCTGCTGTGAGCCATGTTGCTTGTTCTTCGTAGCTCCTGCTGACACCTTCGGATTCGTAGGCATTCTTCCTATCAGCTAAAATTATAGAGCTGCCTAGAGGTCACAAGAGTATCCTCTAGTTTCTTAATCTGTTCTTTGATACAAGCGGAAATTTTAGGCAGACTTTCTGATTTTCTCTGCTGTGTTGAATAATGTTCAGCAATCCAATAGCATAGGACTAATTCACACGAATCAAAATTTCAATAAGAATCGACAGCTATCGACCGTACTGCCTCGAATTATTCGACACAGCAATTTTCTTTATATCTTTTTATCCACAAATAGTTTTAGCATAGTTGCGGGCTCGTTTCATCCAATAAAAAATGTTTTGGATTTAAACTATATACATATCTCATAGCATATGTTCTTATATTTTTTAAATCCTTCTATATTGTCTATATTCGAGGTATATTTTCTATTTCGATTAATTAAATATAACATCACATCGATTCCGCGTGAGGTGAGAAAAACATGAAAATGTTAGCGATAATCGGCGTGGCGCTTCTGCTGGGAGCGATAAGTCCCGCATTGAGCGCCTCTGACGTTCGCATCTCCGGATCGACAACAGTCATGCCTCTGGCATCTCTCTGCGCTGAGGCCTTCAATTCGGAACAGAGCGATTACCGCGTGACTGTAACTGGAGGAGGCACCGGTGTCGGCATAACCGATCTTGGAGAAGGGAGATCGGATATCGCAATGGCATCTAGGGAGATAACCGATACAGAGAGGGAGAAGTACGAGAGGGGTGGGAAGAAGTTCGATGAGATTCTTGTTGGCTATGATGGCATCGTTATAGCTGTGAGCTCGCAGCTCTATGAGAGCGGCGTGAAGGCGCTCACAAAAGAGGATGTCAGAAGGATCTACGCTGGCGAGATAAAGAACTGGAAGGAGCTGGGCGGCCCCGATAAGGAGATCTATGCTATAGCTAGAAGAGCGGGATCCGGAACAAGAGACACCTTCAATGAGATAATAATGGGATCCAAAGAAGCAGAGACGCCCGGCGTCTCAACAGAGGCTGCTGATAACTCAGAGGTCAAAACCGCGATAAAGGGAAGCGATAAGGCGATAGGATATCTCGGGTACAGCTACGTCGCCGATGGCAGCGTTAAGGGTATTGCGCTTGATGGTGTAGAGCCCACAATTGATAACATCAAGTCGGGCAGATATCCACTTGCCAGAAAGCTCTTCTTCTATACCCTGGGGGAGCCGAGCCCAGGTGCTAAGGCATTTATAGAGTTCGTTACAGGACAAGAAGGACAGCAGCTGGCTGAAAAGGCTGGGTATATACCCGTATGAGCGATCGAAATTACCCGGCTCCAGTTATTTTTCTTTGGTGCGTATCATTTGGTCCTGTTCTCCAACTGCTGAAAATCGATAGCATGCTATCATTCGTTTGTAGCTAATAGCTGGGCGCAGACTCCGGTCTTTAAGCCATCTCTTGCGAAGCTGGGTGGTCTGTCGCAGATGCATCGATCTCAACATCTCAACTTACTTAAGAAGAATGCGGTCGGTTGCTTCGGATCTGCCCAAAAGTACCATCGCAGGATCGGGTTTTGTCAGGTTTTTCATGGGCATGTTGTGTTGAATAATTCGAGACGATGGGGTTGCTAGCGGTTGATTTTTATCAAAATCTTGATTCGTATGAATTGGTCCTATGCTATTGGATTTCTGAACATTATCCAAAACAGCATATGAATAGCAGCCCGTTATAGGAAGACTACTTAAAGTTGAAAGTAGCGATGAAATCCGCAGAGTCGCTGAACTAATCCGATAAAGAGCGGGATAAAGTGAATAATGCATCTCATATGAATATCCTCAGGCTGCTCCTGATAGTCTTTGTCGCATATCTATACATCTCTCCAGCATTCTCTGAGCAAGATATTATTCTTCTAACATCACCTGGCTGCGCGAAGTGTGCAGCGGCCCACAGGGTTTTGAGCGATGTGGTATCTAGTTATGATGATGTGAATGTTCGAGAGTATACGTATACCAGCGAGGAGGGACAAGCGCTCGTAAAGAGGCATAAGGTCAAGGACATCCCATCGATAGTGATAGGCGACCATGTGATAGGATACAGAGATTACAAGGGGGACGAAGAAAAGCTGAAGGAGCTTCTCGCTCTGAGCATTCAGGGAGAGAGGATCACAAATAAAACACCGGATACGGTGCAAGATGAAAATTATGCGGAGCTCTTCGAGAGCATCACGTTATCAACGGCTCTCACCGTCCTGGCAGCCGGCCTGCTCGCGGGATTCAATCCATGCCTGCTCGCAATACTGACATTCCTCGCGACTGCCGTTATAGCCAGCAGTGGCAGGAGACGGGATTTGATCGGCATGATCGTCTGTTTCTCCTTTGGAATATTGTCTATCTATTTCATATTCGGCATAGGTCTATTCGAGATAATGCAGAACAGCGATTTCAACTCCCTGCTCAGGCTGGCTTTAAGCTCGCTCCTCCTGCTCCTGGGAGCCATCCAGATCGAGGATGCCAGGCAGCTGAGATCACGAGGGCGCTCCCTCTTCAGAACCGACTGGATATTGAAGTACTTCAACTCCGCGATAGGCGCCAGGAGCTTTGTAGCATATTTTATTCTAGGCGTGCTCTTCTCGATGATAAAGGCTCCCTGTGTGGGGGCTGTCTACATCGCGATAATCAGCTTGATCTACACCAAGGGCTATACATCATCTGCTGTTTTGCTTCTATTTCTTTACAACCTCGGCGTTGTTCTGCCTGTGGTGCTTCTGGGCAGCGCAATTGCACTGGGCATGCAGCCGGAGAGCGTCGAGCGTTTCAGGCACGAACATCGTGTGGCTATACGTCTGATAACAGGCATAACGCTGATCGCTCTTGCGCCTCTGATCTACTGGCAGATCATCTGAGTCGATCAGCAACGGAAGATCTGTGCGAACCAATACGATTTCTAAATACCTTTCTGCTTTTTCCAGCTGCACTCCGGATCGAACCCATACTTCAGCATGTAGGCTCGCCGAGTTAACAGTTCACCGCCCTCGCCTGGGTCTATATTGCCGCACGCCATGGTGCTCAACGAAACCGCTAGGCATCTTTGCTACAATGTCGTCGAGCAGCGGGATACACTCCAGCCAGTTCTGCGTCTCTGCCTTCTCTACGATCCACTGCCTGAGTTCGGTGTCGGCCGTTGGCACATCCTCCGCGGGGATCAGTACCCTACAACATTCCGGGCATGAGAGGAGGATCTTGCCGCCGGTCTCCGACCGCCGCTTGACTGCGATGGTTATAGCTCTTTCCGGTATGACAATATCCTTATCACAGACCGGACAAATTACGCTGAGGTCTGGCATATAGATTCACCTTTTATCGCGATGTTTAATTGCTTTTTAATAATCGATAGTTTTCAACCACAATACATCGACTTATTTTATACCTTTTAGGTTTTACTATTTATAGTTATTTATTCAGTAGCATGACTTTGTTTGACTATAGAACTGAACAACACATTCATGATAATTTAATGCGATATGCTGAATAAAAATTTCTATAAACTTTCTTTTTTAAGGCAGTCGCTTGTTACGGATTAATTATGATTAATAATATTTTCATCAAAAAGATCGTTTAGGAATCACCTACAATATCTTAAAATTGGACCGTTAGTGCGAAAGGAGGTATTAGATATCACATCGATATCGTAGATGCCAGCGTCATCGCGAGGCCTGAGAGTAATGGTATCGTGAAGTTATCGTCAAGGGCTCTACCCTTTACGAAAAGAGGGACCGAATCAGCAAGCGTGGCTCCAATCGCGCCAGCTACATACACATGCGTGGGGATTTGGGTTATGCCGGCGCAGAGAAACCCTACGGTTATGCATACAGCGAGCATGCCTCCGCTCACAACGGACGGTTTTCTTCTCTTCGTGTTGTGATGATCGCGCACGTTAGAGTCGGCTATGACAGAGCCGATTAGCCCGCTGGCAGCATCGCCTATGCATAGCATAAGTACGGCTAGGACGGCGATCATCTTGCTGAACAGCAGCACGGCTAAAAGACAGCCGGAGATGTAGAAGACATAGCCGGCTACCTGCTTGTTCTCGCTCTCCCTGACCTCTGGAAGCCGGATGATGCCCTTAAGCCTCAGATATTCTAGAACGAGAGCAATCAGCAGCGCTGCGGCGACAAAACCGACTGTTACGTACCACCCGGCTTTCAGTAAAAGAAAGGGTACGGACAGGCCTGTTAGATGTATCGACTTCCTTCTGATCTCCCTGACCAGAGAGGAGCGCCAGCAATCAGCGACCTTCATGCTTTAAAGGAACTCCGACCTCTGAGAAACACACCTCGCCAGCTATAAGCCCTCTGACGACACCAACAACCTGATCCATTGCTACCCTCACCTGCTGCATGCTGTCCCTATCCCGCACGGTGACTGTGCCATCCTCAAGGGTCTGATAATCGACCGTTACGCAGTATGGAGTCCCGATCTCATCGTTCCGCCTGTACCTTCGCCCAATGGATCCGGATGTATCGTACTCGGCTAGCATTCCACAGCTTCTGAATGAATCGAATATCTTCTTAGCTGGCGCGTTAAGCTCATCTTTATCCATGAGGGGCAGGACTGCCACATCAACCGGCGAGATGCCGGGGAGTAAGCGCAGCACAACTCTTGTCTCTCCCTCAACAGGCTCCTCGTGATAGGAATGTTCGAGTACCGTATACAGTATCCTGTCTATTCCGAATGAGGGCTCTATGACATGGGGGACTATCTCCTCTCCGCGTATCTCCTCCTCGATCTCCTCTATCGATAAGAGCGTCCTCTCTATCTCGTATGTCTCGCCATTCAGAGTCAGTCTTACAGTATCTCCATCCAGCTTCGAGGGATCTAGTGACCTCAGGGCATCTCCTATCGCCTTGGCCTTGTCCTTGAATCTGGGCCCGAGCACCTTCATGTCGGGCTTTACCACTACTCTTTTGCGTCGGATGGGCTCTGGATAGTGCACGAACACGCTAAGGTTTGATTTGCTCATAGCCATATGCGACCTGAGATCGTAATCGGTACGATCCGCGATGCCGACGATCTCTATCCACCCGAGTCTATCAAGCAGTACTTCTGCATCCCAACAATCCGCGGCATAATGTGCCATCTCATCTGCTTTGTGCTGCCTGAACCTCAGGCGATCCTTGTCCACACCCACTGCTATCAGATATTCGTATGTCCTTGCAACAAAGTACGCCAGGATCTCATGCGCTATTATGCCGTGAGCCACAGCATCTCCAATGCTCATCTCCTCAACCTGGCCGCGCTCCTGCGCCTCCCTGGAGTAGAGCTTCAATCTGATATCCCGGACTTCTCCGAAACGCGGGTGGTGTTTGTCCCTTGGATCGATGAAGACCTCAGCCTCTGCCTGGCTGAACTCTCTCAGCCTTATAACTCCCTGTCGTGGGGATATCTCATTCCTGTAGGACCTTCCGATCTGCACAGCCCCGAATGGAAGCGAGTCGCGATAGTACCTGAGAAGCCTCTGGAAGTTTATGAACATCCCCTGCGCCGTCTCAGGTCTCAGATAGGCCGGGTGTCTGTTTCCAGGGCCGATCGCTGTTCTGAACATCAGGTTGAACTCATAGACCTCCGAGAGCTCCCCGTCACACTCAGGGCATCTGATATCGTTCTCTTTTATTACTCTGTAAATCTCCTCTGCCGAGAGGGCATCCGGAACCTCGACGATATGCTTTATCAGGTGATCCGCTCTGTAGATCTCCTTGCATTCCTTACATTCTGTTAGCGGATCAGAAAAGCCGCTGAGATGGCCTGATGCTTTGAAGATATCCTCAACGCCTATTGTCGGGCACTCGATCTCCGCAAAGCCCTCGCCTATGACAAAGAATCTTCTCCAGGTATCCTCTATCCTTCTCTTCAGCCTGGCCCCGAGAGGACCGTAGTCGTAGAAGCCAGCAGCACCGCCGTAGAGCTCAAAGGACGGCCACATGAAGCCCCGTCTTCTTGCCAGCTCGGTCACCTGCTCGTACCTGTCCATACCCAAATCCTCCGATCGTAGGAGGGCAATGGATAATTTAATCTTTGTCCTGAGAGCGCTGAGAAGATGAGGGCAGGTGGCGAGCTTGGGTCATCGCAATGGTATATAGAACGCCAACTTGTCTCTGACTGTCGCCAGTGCTCTCTGCAAATGGCTTGTGATAAGGACCTCTCGTTAAACGATCTCTGGGACGAGAACGCCTCCTGACCAATCCGCTGTTGACTTTAGGGCGTGAGTGTTTTCGAAGATGCCGGTGTTGCAATCGTAAGGTTAAAGAGCGTAGAAGAGCGACCTGCGTTCATGGCCCCGAGGGTGCTCTTCACGACAGTTTACAAGAACGATAAGGAGCCATACGACTACATAGGCTCGAACTCGAGGAGTAGATTGTTCAGGTTCTACTGGCCTAGAATACAGTCATTCGGTCTCAGATTTTTGAAACAGAACCTCCCCGAACTAGAGATCCTGGAGTACCCGAGGTGGGATGAATACCTCAGAAAGCTGGACGAGGGATGGGATGTTGTGGGTTTCTCGTTCTATCTAAACGAAACCCAGGAGATCCTCGAGATGGTCGATGCTGCAAGGTCGAAAGGGATAAATGAGCTATGGGCTGGCAACTACGGTGCTCTGACCCCTGAGATACAGGATAAGTTCGATAAGATCTTTGTCGGCTATGCGGAACAGCAGCTGGCGCCATATTTTGGGAGAAAGGTCGAGAAGGTCGTGCATCCACCCCTCATAGAGTATCTCTCAACCCCATTCGGCCTGAAGCTGAACATATACGGAATTCTATTCACAACGAGAGGTTGTGGAGTGGGGTGCAAGTTCTGTCAGACGCCATGCTTCGCACCAAAGCCGACCCCGATACCTCTGGAGAGCATAGAGCGCGTCTTGGCTTATTATAAGAGAAACAACATCAATGTAGTGATTATTGAGGATGAGAACTTCGGAGCGAATAGAAGGCATGCCGATAAGGTCGTTGAACTTCTCGACCAGTATGATATGGTCTGGGGCTGCATGGCGCGTGCAGACTACCTCAAAGAGAAGATAGAGGAATGGGCATCGATGAGAAGGCGCGTTGCAAGGCGTGACGGCAGCGCCAGGGATATGGTAAGCGGCTTCGCAGGCGCAGCTATAGGCATCGAGAACCTACACCAGGAGCGCCTCGATGATATAAAGAAGAGAGAGGGCGTCGATGATATCGTGGAAACGATAAAGCTTCTCCAGAGCTATGGGATGGGAACGGTGGGTTACTACATGATCGGCTTCGAGGACGATACCCCCAGCTCGATAGATGAGGATGTGAAGAGGGTTGCAGATCTCAAGCTGGACATAACGCAGATCTGCGTGCTCACGCCGCTGCCCCAGACACAACTATGGAACGAGATTCAGGAGCGCTATGGAATATTCGATCACGACTACCACCACTTCGATGGGAAGCATCTCGTCTGGAATCATCCACACATCTCTCCAAAGGAGATGGAGGAGATTCTGGATCGCTCGCTCAAGCGCGTCTATCCCTGGACCGCGCCCTTGAGAACCTCTGTGAGGGTCTGGAGGAACGCGTACAGATATGCCGGCTTTGCCGGCTTGAGGGAGGTATTTTCATATATAGTGAGGGCGAACCGCTTCGATTTCAATACCAAAACTCCCAGGCTTCTGGTCTGATAGAGGGGCAGCAAGCACCTATCTTCGTGCCGGAGAGCAACTCAAATAAAAAGGAGAGGTGATAGATGCGCGTTCTTCTTCTGTCATCGCCCATAGTTCAGCCGGATTTCGACAGGATCGCCAGGATACCGGATCTCGGTCTCGTCTCTCTCGCAGCTGCCGTCGATGATCTCTGCGATGTGCATGTCGCGGATATTCACGGCATAAAGGATCCAGATGGCTTTGTTGAGAGGCACGTGAATCGCTACGATCTTATCGGACTAACTGCCATGAGCTTTCAGTATGCACGGGCGCTGGAGCTCGCTGCGATCGCTAAAGATGCTGGGGCGGAGGTGGTGATGGGGGGCTATCATCCAACGCTCTTCTATAGAGAGATCGGATCCAGCGAGGATGTGAGGCTTATAGATTACATCGTTCGTGGTGAGGGAGAGATGACCTTCAGGGAGCTCGTCGATGCTCTTATAAAAGGGCGCAAGCTCGATGAGATCCAAGGTCTCTCTTACAGAGCAGGCTCTGGGATGAAGCACAATCCGCCGAGGGCGCTTCTCGATCCAGAGGATATAGAGATGCCGAATAGAGATACGCGGCTAATAACAAGAGATTTCTATGCCTTCGATGTCCCTGTGGACTCGGTGGAGACTAGCAGGGGATGCACTCAGGGTTGTAAGTTCTGCTCAATCAACAGCATGTACGGGCGGAGCTTCCGCAAGTTCGATATCAAGAGGGTCATCGAGGATATACAGGATGCAGAAGCGCATGGGGCGGGCTCGATATTCTTTCCCGACGATAACATAACGCTTGACATCAAAAGGCTGGAGCAGCTTTGCGATGCTATCATAGATTCCGGTCTCACACATCTCCGCTACAAGACACAGGCATCAGCTTTTGGTATCGGCTCAAGCGAACGTTTGGTCGAGAAGATGGGACGGGCAGGATTCGATGGCGTGTTTCTGGGCGTGGAGAGCGCCAGCAAGAGGAACCTCCAGTTCTTTGGAAAGGGCAGGATGTCTGATTACTCTGAGCGAGCTGTAAAGTATCTGCATGATAACGATATCATAGTCTCCACCGGCCTGATCAGCGGCAACCCTGAAGATACCGCGGAGGACATGTGGGCGAACTTCCATCTGGCCAAGCGAATGAAAGTAGATTTTCCCATATTTTACATCAACACGCCATACCCCAAGACTCCGATGCGTGATGAGCTCGAAAAGATGGGGCTCATAACAAATAACGACTTCAGATTTTATGATGGACTGCATGCAAATGTCCGGACTAAGTACCTGAGCGCTGAGGAGGTACAGTACATCACCTGGGAGATGAATGCGAAGTACTACAACTGGGAGTGGTTCGCCCATACAAAAGTAAAAAGGTTGTATCCGAGGTGGTTCGCCAGGGAGGCCCTCAGGCTGGCTCCGATGTATGCGAAGAGAAGGCTGGAGCTCCTGCTCAGACTTAAGAGCAAGAGAGATATATTTCTGGAGGATCTTGCCCGCGGAGAGCTGTGCAAAGGAGTGGCCTGAGATAGATCGCACCTCTCACAGCGAGGAGAGATAGTTGAATGTTTCTCAGCATAGCGATTTAAGTTATCGCGTATCGGAAGAATGATAAACCAAACATCATGATGAAGATACCATGCGGGTCACAGTACTCCGTCTGGGGCATCGGCCGGAGAGGGACAAGAGGATCACAACACATGTAGGCTTGGTTGCAAGGGCGTTTGGCGCGGCTGAGATGCTCTTGGCGGCAAGGGACAGGACGGTGGTTGAGAGCCTCAAAGATGTCGTAGATCGATGGGGTGGAGACTTCAGAATTGAAGATGGAATCATCTGGAGGGATGAGATCCGGAGGTTCAAGGAGTCCGGGGGAAAGGTAGTCCATCTTACTATGTACGGCAGCCGCGTTGATGATGTCGTAGAGCATATCAGAGCATGCGAAGAGATAATGGTCGTCGTTGGCGCGGAGAAGGTACCTGCCGAGGTATACGAGATGGCGGACTGGAATGTGGCGATCGGGAACCAGCCGCATTCAGAGGTTGCCGCACTTGCGGTATTTCTCGACCGGCTTTTTATGGGCAAGGAGCTGGACAGGGATTTTGGGGGAAGACTGGAGATAATACCTGATGCCAGGGGAAAGGTCGTCATAGGTAAAGAACGGCGTGAAGCGAGCTCGTTTCGAGCGGATGTTGACCTTGAATGAGAGTTCTGGTGATAGGCCAAAGCGTCCGGAATATAGCGATCTCTGCATTCAAAGCCGGTCACTCAGTTGTCGCTGCTGATTGTTACAACGATCTCGATCTACTTGAGGTTGTGCCTGAGGTCTATCGGCTAACCATCAGCGATCTCTCGGATCTTGAGAGGCTGAAGGCGCTTGTGGAGCGTGTTGATCCTGACGCTGTTGTTCTCGGGCCTGGTGTGGAGACGATTCGCCTACCTAACCATCATGTGTTGAACAACACGCCTGAAAAGATACTCCAGGTCTCGGACAAGCTCTGGCTCGCGGGCTGGCTCGAGAGGGAAGGTTATCCACATCCGGATACCTGGCTCGAAGAGCCACCTGCTGATCGCGAGATGATCCTCAAGCCCCGAGTGGGCGCGGGAGGATCCGGATGCAGGTTAATCCGCGGTGGCGATGTTCCGGACGGCTTCATAGTTCAGAAGTTCGTTGAGGGAATACCTGCAAGCGCATCCGTGATATGCGATGGCTCTGAGGCGAAAACAATCGCTGTAAATGAGCAGCTCTCCGGCATACCCTGGTTGAACGCAGACGGTTTCAGATACTGCGGAAATATAACGCCACTAAATGCGAAAGAGGATGTGAAGATGCTCATCTCCGATATCGCAGAGGGGGTGATCTCCGGTCTGGGGCTGGTGGGCTCGAACGGCGTCGATTTCATTCTCGGAGATGATGGACCGGTGGTAATCGAGGTTAATCCGCGTTTTCAGGGAAGCCTGGATTCTGTCGAGCTCTCCACGGGGTTATCGATATTTCAAGCGCATCTCGACTCTTTCAACGGACGCCTTCCCGTAAGAAGTAAGGAGAGGCGCGCCGCGGGCAGAGCGATTGTTTATGCTAATAAAAATGTAAAAATAGATTTAGACCTCCGGCGCAGAGTATCAGGCATCGCAGATGTTCCCGCACCGGGTTCTTTTATAGAGGGAGGCCAGCCCGTGCTCTCGATCATCTCAACGGGTGCCGGCAGAGAGGATGTGCTCAGGTCTCTTAGAGCAAAAAGGTATGCGCTTGGTGAACTCTGACCTCCGGCAGGGAGCAGAGGACTTAGGCACCTCTAAAATATCCAGAGATGCTTGCAAGAAATCTTGAAGTGGCAAGAAAATGCCTGCGATCGGAGATGAGTTGATATCACAATCCCAACTTACTCATGAAGATCGCTGTCGATTGCTTCTGGCGTCGAACCGGCGCATATTGGCTCTAGTGCACCATAACATTAATTTCAATACAGATATCCAAGAAGAACAGATTTGGAAGTTCCACTTGATTTTTCAAAACTTATGTTATGATGTACTAGTTGATTGTCAGGGATTTTAGCGGCAACAGCATGTTATAGTAAAACTACCGCCATTTCACAGGGAGTTGAAAACATCTTCCATGTAATGTGTGGGCTTGATATTCTAAGAAGATCTCCGAGGCGCGGGATCTCAGCGACGTAGTATCCTCTCGATCTCCGATATTGCGGTTCTCGCAACCTCTGAGATATCCTGCTCTGCATCGATTATAACGAACCTCTCGGGCTCTCTCGATGCCAGGATATCGAAGTTCCTGCTCACATCCCTCAGAAAAGCCTCTCGCTCAAAGATCGGGTGCGTGTTCCGCACGTCGCGTTCCATGCATCTCACGACAGCGACCTCTGGATCTATCCTGAATAGGAGGGTGAGATCCGGCTTCATCGACCACGGTCTGTGGATCTCATATATCCACTCGATCGATACCATCCCTTTGAGAAGGGCGCCCTGATACGCAACGCGCGAATCCGTGTATCTGTCTGATATCACCGCTCTTCCGGCCTCGATCGCGGGAATCACACACGAATTGAGATGGTGGGCATGATCTGCTACAAAGAGGAAGAGCTGCTCGAGCGGATCCTCTGCTCTCTTTGCAAGATCTCCAACGAGACTATCTGTTGGCTCTCTGGTGAATACGAGATCCGGGAAACGTTGCTCCAAGATCCTCGCGATGGTTGTCTTGCCTGCTCCATCTATACCCTCAAGGGTGATAAGCAGCCCTCTTCTCTCTCTCATTATCCGTGGCAAACCTCCCTGCGCAAAGAGATAGGGGATACGATCTCCTCCCTAGATAGGCTAGTCTCCACCATTTCACGCTCTTACTTTACGCTCTCGACTACGTCTCAACCACAAAATCTCCTGTCTCTGTATCCACATCTGCCCCTTTCTCTGTACCCACACCTGCGGAGCCCCCGATCAGTCCGGTGCATAGGCACTGGCCATTTACCCAGTGGCACATCGGATTGCTCTCGCATTGTTGTTTTTCCGGATCATCTATCAAACCGCGGCAGTAGCACTTTCCGTTATACCAGCTGCACTGCGGATTGCTCTCGCATATCTCCTTCGGCGTTGGCTGGGGCGATGGTTTTGGGGGTATCCATTGATGGTAGATATCTATAACCACGCGATTACTTAGCATCTCTCCCACGGAGAGGAGACAGACATGCCTTCCAGGGGTATCCGCATAATACCATAGATTGTAGAAGCCGGGATCGACAGGCCCCAGATAATAGCTTCTGACGAAATCAGATGGATATATCTCATACAGAGTTATCGGAGCCGGTTCCGGAACAAATATCAGCATCCTGGACCAAGCGCCCAGCGGCATGGTTGCGTACCAGGACCAGCCATGCTGCCTCTCGATCCACATATAGGGTTGGTCCTCAGGGAATAGGGTTCCAAAGCCATCCCAGGATACATATTCACCGTTGTAGTATACGTAAAATGAATATGCATAATCATCATCGAACGGCACCAACAGACTCGCGTTGGCCTCTGGTGGCTGCTGAGTTGTATAAACCGCGCTGTACTCTTCAGGTGATTCAACCGCCGGCGGAATCGCAGAAGATGCGAGCTCTCCGCTTTCAGATGGAACAAGGGCGGCGAATTCCTGCATGCTGATATTCTTGGCGCTCGAGTCAAGCTCGATATCATAGCTGCCAAGAGCCAGCCCGCTCAGTAGGATCAGTGTGATCCATATAAGTTTGATCATGGTCATCTCCAACCTCGAAGGACCTGTCGCGGAAGAAGAAGGCGACTGAAATCAGATGCCAAAAGGCATCTCTTCCCCGGCCACCACTGCCTATCCGGAGAGGTCTTCTTCAATTTAAACTTCATTTCAGGACCCAGACCATAGATCGCTGTGTGATGCTTTAACGTAAAATAAGGCATCGACTCAGAATCTATTAGATTCCAAGATGAAGTGAAGTTCTCAATCGAATAACAGCAGCCTGGAAACTATTTCAAACTTACTGCCAGCGAACTTCGGCCGGTACTCGCATCACTGAGATCAACAGCATCTTGATCTCACGGGATTCGTGATATATCTCAGGAGATGCATGAAGACACATGCCTCATTCCGGGGAGAATATCACACGTCTTTCGATGATTCGTCATGGCTCATCCGGTAGATCGTGCCGACGACCAGAACGTGGAGCAAGGCAGTGCGTCCGAATCCACTATCAAGATATCCAAGGTGGTATGCCCACAATTACTGCAAAGGATTTTTAAGCGGAGCGGTTGCTTATGGTGAGGCCATGCGCAGCTCGCCTGATCTGGTAATAATAGGGGGTGGTATAGCAGGAGCGGAGCTGGTAAGGCTATCTGCGAACAGTGGCTTTGAGATAACGCTCATAGAGCCAAAGCATCAGATAGAGTGTCAGGCTCTATACCCCGATTATCTTGCTGGCCTGGTAGGCGTGGATGATATGATTGCGCCCCTGGATGAGTTTTGCGAGCGGGCCGGCGCGCTCCATCTGAGCGAACGCGCGGTTAGCCTGGACGAGGGGGTTGTAGTATGCCAGCGATCAGAGGTCGAATACGATGTCCTAGTGATAGCTGTGGGGGCTGAGCAGAACTTTTACGGTGTGAAGGGCGCAGAGCATGCTTTTTCTGTCAATACCTTTGAGGGCACGATACTTGCGAGGGAGTTCATAGAGCATAAAAGCCCTGACAGGATAATGGTTGTCGGCTCAGGTCTCACAGGTGTCGAGGTCGCATCGGTTCTTGCGGACTCTCTAGAATCCGACATCTACATCATAGAGATGCAGGAGAGGGTTCTTCCGCAGTTCCCTCAGAGGATCTCGAAGCTTGTTGAGAGGATGCTCTTCGAGAGGGGGGTGAGCATACTCACATCGACACAGGTATCCGAGATAAGAAGGGACAGCATCGTATTCTCGGATGGCACCACTCTGGACTGCGATATGACCATATGGACTACCGGCATAAAGCCTGTTCCTTTTGTTGAGAATCTGAGCCTTCCGAAGAAGAGGGGCTGGCTGTCTACAGATCCGTATCTAAGGGTCGATGAGAACATATTCGCTATAGGAGACTGCGCATGGGTGGAGATCGAGGAGAAGCTCGCCACCAAGACCGGAATCGAGGCCGAGAGGCAGGCGAAACATGTGGCTGAGAACCTGAGGAGGATGATGAGGAAACAACCGCTCTCTCAGTACTCGATACTCGCATCCACAGACAATCCCGTCGCGCTCATATCCACAGGTTGCGGCAAGGCGGTCGGGGTTTACGGTAGGACCTGTATAACCATCCCTGCACGACTTTTGAGGGCTGTGAAGATCTGGATCGACAAGTCGATAGTGAACAGATACAAATAACGATCATTTGCACTCTCGATCTCGGCGATCTCGATCTGGACGGCAGGCTGGATATCAACGATCTGGGTGTCGTTGTCACGCATCTCATCACCAAGATCTCAGGCAAGGTGAAGCCGGCTGAGGAAAAGAGATCGCGAGGCAGCAGATCAAAAAGGTAGTTGCAGTATATGCGAGACGCTACAAGAGCCGCTAGTTTTTCCCGATTGTTCCGGTTATCAGGCCGAGCAGCTTCGGATCTTTCATGATGGACGTGCCTATGAGTATCGCATCCGCGCCTGCGTTTATCATCCTGAGAGCATCAGCTCTCGAATGGACGCCGCTCTCAGCGATGGTGAAGAGGCCCGCCTCTTTGGCTCTGGGCCCCAGGAGCTCGAATCTCCCCAGGTCCACCTCAAGTGTGTTGAAGTCTCTGTTGTTTATCCCCACGATCCTGGCGCCCGCGCTCACGGCCATATCGAGCTCCTTCTCTTCATGCACCTCGACGAGCGGCTCCATGCCAGCCGCCCTTACCTCGTTTATGAGATCTTCGAGATTCTTTGAGGCAGATGATATTAAAAGCACAAGATCTGCTTCGGCCTCGCGGATCTGCCTCTTGTCTATGATGAAGTCCTTTCTTAGAACGGGAAGGGATGTCGCCCCTCTTACCTCCTCGAGCGAGGATATCGAGCCGAGAAAGTAAGCCGGCTCTGTGATCACGGATATCGCACACGCGCCCATTCCCTCATAGAATCTGGCTATCTCCTCGGCCTCTTTCGTGCGGAGCGGTCTCGATATCGCCCTCGGCTTTATCTCGGCTATAACCGGTATCAGCCCTCTCTTTCTCTTAGATATGGCGGAGCTGATGAGATCTCTGGCTGAGACTCTATCGAATGACGGTTTTATACCAGCCAGCCGGAGCTCTGCTGCGCTAAGTATCCCCTCTATAAGCGGATGGATGCCCAACCACCTCCACCCAGTTCTCGATGATCCTCATGCCGCACGGCGTCAGAACCGACTCCGGATGGAACTGTAGACCCTCTATGCACAGCTTTTTATGTCTTATTCCCATGATAACACCATCATCGCTTTTTGCAGACACTATGAGCCCTGGAGCCAGCGTCTGAACCGCCAGGGAGTGATACCTTCCCCCGATGATCGGTGATTCCAGCCCCTTGAACACTCCCTTTCCATCATGCGTTATCCTCGAGACCTTCCCGTGGAGGGGCTTTGTGTGAGATATGCAGCCTCCGAATGCTATGTTTATGGCCTGGTGGCCGAGACAGACGCCGAGTATCGGAACACCAGCTGAACCGAATTCATTTATTATATCGATGCAGTTCCCGATGTCTCTTGGATTGGCAGGATGTCCTGGGCCGGGGGAGATTACAATACCGGCAGGATCGATCTTTCTCACGTCCTCTAGAGGTATGCGGTTCGAGACGACCACCGTCTCGGGATACAACTGCGATACGTAATCCACCAGGTTCCATACGAAGGAGTCCTGGTTGTCTACGAACAAAATCGGACGTCTTCTCACGAGCTCACCCCCAGAGCCCTCTTCATAGCTCCCATCTTCCTCTCAGTCTCGGCCAGCTCCCTCTCAGGATCCGAGTCCGCGACGATACCGGCGCCCGCCTGCACCTTTGCAACGCCATTCCTCAGTATCACGCTTCTTATAGCTATGGCGAAATCGGAGCTTCCGTCCGCGGAGAAATAGCCGATACCTCCGCCGTATATGCCCCTGGGCTCTCTCTCCAGCTCATCTATGATCTCCATGGCTCTCAGCTTCGGCGCTCCGGAGAGCGTGCCAGCGGGAAAAACAGCTCTTGCGGCATCGAATTGATCGCACTCATCTCTGAGCACACCCGATACTGTCGTCTCTATGTGCTGAACATGCGAGTATCTCAAAACAGACATGAAGTCCTCGACCCTCACGCTCCCAGCTCTGCATACACTTCTCACATCATTCCGTCCGAGATCCACGAGCATGACGTGCTCAGCTCGCTCCTTCTCATCGCCCAACATCGCTCTGGCCAATGCCTCATCCTCTTCCGGCGTCCTGCCCCTCGGGCATGTCCCGGCGATGGGGTTTACCTTCAGAGTTCCAGCGTAGGTATTGAAGAGCGTCTCCGGAGACGCCCCAACTATCGCCAGGTCGTCGAACTCGAAGAGATACGTGTAGGGGCTCGGATTGATCCTTCGCAGGTTTTTGTAAAGCGCTATCGCATCTCTGCACTCCACATCTGTAGATCTGGCGAGAACAACTTGGAATATATCCCCGTCGATGATATGCCTCTTGGCTTTGATTACAGCATCCATGTATTCCTGAGGGTCTCCGCTGCGGAGAACCCTTCCATTCAGCTCCACGTCCCCATACTCGTCAGATCCCTCGATGAGCTCGATCAGATCCGTCTTAGCTCCGGGAAGGAGAGGCACAACCGCGAAGTAAACCCTTCTCATGAGATGATCGAATATGAATGTGCTCTCGACTAACGCGAACTGCGCATCAGGCGTCTCAGAGATAGAGCTGCTTCCCAGCCGTTCCTTTACGATATCGTAGGCGATGTATCCGATCCCGCCACCGAAGAAGACCTGTCTGCCGAAGAAGTTCTTCTCATTCGATCTTGAGCAGGGTATTGCAGCTCTCAGGGCATCGAACATGTCGAAGCCGGGGAGCAGATGACCTTTTATAATTCCGTCGAACTCCTCTAGCTCAGCGCATCCTGAGAGCCTCGAGCTCAGAACCTCCTCGCCGCCGTTGAAGGACTCCACCTCTATCTTCCGGTTCTTCAATCGAACTACGGCGGATGGATCTGCTCCAACGAAGGAGAATCTTGCCCTCTGTCCCGACTTCTCCACGGATTCGAGCAGATACGGGTATCTCCTCCTTCTCAGAGAGAGGTAGAGAGATAGCGGGGCATCCACGCTTACTTTATCTGTGACGTCTATGAGAACGTGAGAGTTTACAGATATGATCTCACCTCCCGGATGAAAGATGAGATCTTACTTGGGTCCTTCCGGCCGTCTGTCTCGACACCGCTTGATACATCAACGGCGTATGGTTTCACTCGCTCGAGCGCGTATCGTACATTCTCGGGCCGCAGGCCTCCAGCCAGGATCAGGGGGGACGCGAGCTTCGATCTCATCCCGGCGGTGATCGACCAGTCGTGTATCCTTCCAGATCCCCCAACGCCCCCTGGAATCGGAGTGTCAACGAGCACAGCATCTGCAACCCTGCTTATCTCGAATGCATTTACGTCCCCAGGAGGCACTGCCACGATTATCTTCTGACGAACTCCCTTCCGTATCTCGGATATATCCTGTGGAGTGAGTCTGCCGAGTATCTGAATCGCATCGCTTTCGAGCTCTTTTGCTAGCTGTACTGCATCCTCGACGTCCGCTGGTTCTATCACCGCGACGCTTGTCGTGAATGGCGGCACCAGATCTATGAGTCTTTTAGCTTCATCCCTCGATAATCTGTGTCTAGAGCGCGCGATCTCAACGATGAATCCGACCGCATCAGCGCCCGCGCTCAAGGCGTAATTGAGCTCATCCTCATCTGTGAGCCCGCAGATCTTGACCCTGATCATAGAAATCTTCTGAGCCTCCCTAGATCTCCTTCCTCTTCGACCAGTCTCTTCAATGTCTCAAGAGCACCTCCGGAGTCTATGGCGTTCTCCGCTAGAGAGCAACCCTCCTTAAGTGTTGAGGCCATTCCAGAGACATAAACGGCCGCGCCGGCGTTCATGACAACGAGATCTCTCGCCTTGCTCCTCTCCCCTTTCATGATCTTCACGAGACGCGCCGCATTCTCATCTGGAGTTCCGCCTGCGATCTCCTGGAGCTCTGCCAGCGGATATCCCAGATCCCTTGGTTCTATAACGTAATTTCTCACATCGCCATCGATCAGCTCTGAGACAAAAGTCCTGCCTGTGTTGGATATCTCATCGAGGCCGTTTCCATGGACCACCATAGCCCTTCTAGAGCCGAGAAGCCTGAGCACATTCGCAAGCTTCTCGCATAACGATGGATTGTAAACGCCCATCACCTGTGCCTCAGCACCCGCTGGATTCGTGAGGGGGCCCAGAAGATTGAATACCGTCCTTACGCCCATCTCCCTTCGTATGTGGGCCACCCTCTTCATTGCTGGATGGAAGAGCGGCGCCAGCATGAAACCAATACCCAAAGACTCTATCACCCTCTCCACTCTCTCGGGCGGCGCCGAGATGTTAACACCAAGAGCCTCGAGAACGTTGGCGCTTCCGCATTTTGAGCTCACAGCGTAGTTCCCGTGCTTTGCTATAGGCACACCGCATGCAGCGGCGACTATTGCAGCGGCTGTGCTCACATTTATCGTGTTCGATCCGTCGCCGCCAGTTCCGCAGGTGTCAACGAGAGTTCCCGATACCTTAGGTCTTATCCGGATCGCTGACTCGCGCATCCTTTTCGCCATTCCCGCGATCTCCTCCGGAGTTTCACCCTTCATCCTCAGCGCGGTAAGAGCTGCTGCGATCTGCGCATCTGTGGCGCCATCAAAGAACGATCCCAGCAGAGAGGCCGACTCGTCAATTGATAGATCCCTCCCCTCTATCAACCTCGCAAGATGCTCCAAACAACCACCTCTTTGTAGATTTATGTACTTCAATGACTGAAATAGTACATAGTATATAACATTTATGCACGAATGTTCAGAGATATCAGATGGGTGGTTTGTGATCGAGCGCTGCTTGAATACTTCAAGGCACTGAAATGGATTGGTTCTTGTCAAAATTCAGATTTGTGTGAATCAATGCCATCAAAAATTCAAAATCCGTTCAAATCAGCAGATCGAAAGCCACACATCTTCTGATCTTCGTAGCCGGTTCTATCGCTAATTCGGTTGCGTCCGGGCATGGATCACTCTCAAGAACGTGTTCGAGTAAGGATTAAGTGTTTCTGACATGCAGAAGACGCGTCCGAAAAGCCGGACCTGTCCGGATAAGAATTAAGTGTTTCTAACATAAGCGGTAAAGGTCCAAATCTCTAGCCTCGGCGCTTATCCGGACAGGTCCAGCAGAGAGTAGCAGCCTTTTTAAACCAAGACCTATCACCAAATCGGGACTATTATGCTTGAGAAGGATATATTGAGGCTCAAGGCTGAGAGGTCTGCGATCATACTCGCGCATAATTACCAGCCTGCCGATGTCCAGGATATCGCCGATCTCACCGGTGACTCTCTAGAGCTTAGCAGGGCCGCAGCTACAATCGACTGCAGGGTTTTAGTCTTCTGCGGCGTCGATTTCATGGCGGAGACCGCGGCCATACTCTCCCCCGATAAGATCGTCATTCATCCGGACAGGAGCGCTTGCTGCCCGATGGCCCAGATGATCTCTCCACAAGATGTCAGGAGGATGAGAGATGAACATCCTGAAGCGGCTGTTGTCTGTTACGTGAACTCATCGGCAGGGGTCAAAGCAGAGAGCGATATATGCTGCACATCAGCAAATGGCGTGCAGGTCGTCAACTCCCTGGATGCGGATGAGATACTATTCCTTCCGGACAGGAATCTGGCAGCTTATGTGGCCAGGCATACCACAAAGAGGATAATTCCCTGGAATGGATACTGCTATGTCCACGATAGATATACCGCAGAGGATGTCAAAGCCGCCCGAATGAAACATCCTGATGCAGAGCTTCTTGTGCATCCCGAGTGCAGGCCCGAGGTCATCGATCTGGCTGACGGCGTATACAGCACCTCCGGCATGCTCAAATACGCAAGAGCCAGCGGCGCAAAGGAGTTCATAATTGGAACGGAGATCGGCATTCTCCATCGGCTCTGCGCTGAGAATCCGGAAAAGCTATTCTATCCGCTCAGCGGCGAAGCCGTATGCGCCGATATGAAGAAGACATCGCTCAAAAAGGTGCTCAAGGCCCTGGAGACGCTCTCGCCGAAGGTGGAGGTGCCGCAGAGCATAGCTGTGAGGGCAAGGCGTGCGATAGAGCGGATGCTGGCAGTTTGATCATCCAGAGCGCGCAGCGAACTCCTTCGCGTAATAGGTGATTATCATATCCGCGCCCGCCCTTTTTATTGATGTCAGTGCCTCCAGCATCGCTCCATCTTTATCGAGCCAGCCCCTCTCACTTGCAGCCATTATCATGCTGTATTCTCCGCTGACCTGGTAAGCAGCCGTCGGCATGCCGAATCTGTCTTTGACCATGCGCAGGATGTCCAGATATGGCATCGCCGGCTTCACCATAACGATGTCAGCCCCCTCCTCTATATCGAGCTCGACCTCCCGGAGGGCCTCGTTCGCATTCGGGGGATCCATCTGATAGCTCCTTCTATCTCCGAATGCGAATCCGGATTCTGCGGCTTCTCTGAATGGGCCGTAGAAGGCTGACGCATACTTGGCGGCGTATGACATGATTGCTACATCTCTGTATCCGGCGTCGTCCAAAGAAGACCTTATCGCTTCTACCATGTGATCCATCATGCCGCTGGGCGCTACGATATCCGCCCCTGCCTCGGCCTGGCTGACGGCGATCCTGCCCAGAATGGGAAGCGTCTCATCGTTCAGTATCTCCTCTCCGCGAACCAGCCCGCAATGGCCGTGGCTTGTGTACTCGCAGAGACAGAGATCTGTGATAACGACGAGATCTGTCACTTCTTTGACCCTTCTCACGGCCTTCTGTATAACACCATCTCGGGCATATGCGCTTGAGCCCATCTCGTCTTTTTTGGCTGGCAAGCCGAAGAGTATGAGCGCTGGAATCCCCAGCTCCTCGATGCTTTTAGCCTCTTCAGCTATCGTGTTCAGACTCTGACGCATCTGGCCGGGCATGGAGGCGATGGGGACGGGCTTGTCGATGCGTTCATCAACAAAGACCGGCATTATCATATCTTTTACAGAGAGCCTAGTCTCAGCCACAAGCTCTCTTATGCCAGCTCTCCTAAGCCGCCTCATCCGCCTCACTCTGGATCCTCCTGGGAGTTGAGCCTGAAGAGATCCGCAGCACATCTCAGCATCTCGGTGTCGCCCCTCTCGGCCGCGGTTTTCAGAACCTTTGTCGGCTCTGCGAATATCTTATTGATGATCGAATGGCTCATGTCCATGAGTACCCTCTGCTCTATCTCACCGAGCGTATGATAAGCGCTGAGCTTATTCATCGCCTTCCTGACCTCCTGCTCCTTTATCTTCTCGGCCTCTGAGTACATCTTGGCGAGGAGATCCTCCGCCTCTTTCCTCTTGTATTTGGCCTTGAGAAGCTCGAGCTCCTCCTTTATTATGGACTCGACCTTCTCGATCTCCCTCATCCTCATTCGCATATTCTCATCGCTGATCTGCTTCAGGCTGTCTATGTTATGAAGCTCCACGTTCTTTATTTCACGAACAGCCTCGTCCACATCTCGCGGATTTGCGATATCTATGATGAGAAGCTTCTTGTCCCTTCCCTCCATTGCGCGCTCGATATCATCTTTCAAGAGAATGTAATGTGGCGCTGAGGTCGCGCTGATCACCACATCAGCATCCCTTATCCTTTTCTTCATCTCCTCGTAAGGAACCGCGATGCCTCCGAGGCACGCAGCTAGTGAGAGCGCGGTTCCAAAGGTGCGGTTTGTAACATACAGAGAGCCGATGTTCTTCGCTACAAGCGCTTTGGATATGAGCTCCCCAGTCTCTCCAGCTCCTATGACCAGGACCGATTTTCCCTCTAAGCTTCCCAGAATCTGCTCGGCAAGATCAACAGCTGCTGAACCAACAGATACAGATCGCTCGTTTATGGTTGTCTCCTTTCTGACGCGCTTGCCCACCTGAATTGCCTTTTTGAATGCCGTATCGAGAACCCAGCCGGTGTAGCCCAGACTCTTTGCGATCCTGTACAGCTCCTTCATCTGTCCCAGGATCTGGTCCTCTCCCACTATCATAGACTCGATACCAGAGGCAAGCCTTAGAAGATGGAGAAGGGATTCATCATGGTCGTGAATGTCGATTATTCTGGATGAGACACGCGCCTTTTTCGCGAGCTCGAAGAGAACCTTCTCACCCCGCGGGGATACAACGTAGATCTCAACGCGGTTGCATGTCTTGAGAACTGCGCACTCCTCGACGGTATTATGTGAGGCAACCCATCTCAGGAGGGACTCAACATCACCATGCCATGCGCGCTCGATCTCATCGATCGAGGCCTTCTTGTGGGTTACCAGCATCGAGGTTATCTTGCTCATCTGGCGTGAGATTTTCTCGGACTCTCATATAGGCCTTTTCATAGGCTCTCGAGATATCACCTTTTGATATCTCTCTCCATACCGAATCATCTGAGAGTATCGACCAGAGGATATCCCGTCTGCGGCTCTGCTTTTTCACGATATCTTTTATGTCCCTCCTGACCACGCGCAGAAGCTCTGCCATTGAAGCATATCTCTCGATATCGCGCTCGAGCTGGATGCGCATATACCTGGAGAGCGCTGGTATCCCGGTGGAGATGGCCAGAATTACACAATCGCGCTCTACAACAGATGGCAATATGATCTCTCCTTCTCTGTCGACGCAATTAACAAGAACGCCCCGCTCATGCGCCATCTCCTCCAATAACGCGTTCAGCTTTCCATCACTCGTAGCAGGCACTGCAATAAAAGCCCCTTCCAAGGCCATCTCCGCGATATTCATGCCCTCTTCGGTCTTCAGATCCGCCTCGATCAATCTCAAGCTGCCAGAGGCTGCCATTCTGAGAATGGCATCGGAGAACTCTCTGCTTATGACTATAACATCTCCGCTGGAGAAGAACCTTGCTTTGCGCTCTGCGACTTCTCCGCCGCCGAATATCACGATGCTCTTGCCGCTCAGATCTACGAGGACCGGCACATGACGCCTATTCATATCCGCGCGCTCGTCTTCTTGTATTCCCTCTCGCTGAATAATATCATGTAATCCTTAATTCCTGTGGCTTCTGAGAGTAGCATTGCGATACGCTCGCACTCCTCCCTGCTCTTCGAATGAACAACGGTGTAGAGGTTGAACGGCCACTCCTCGCACGAGGCTCGCTGATAGCAGTGTGTGACCTCATCGAATGATGCCATTATGCCACCGATTCTATCTATGTCATCCTCTACCTTCCAGACGATCATTGCATTCGCGACTATCCCCAGAGCTCTGTGGCCGATTGTGGCCGCGAACCTTCTCACGATTCCGGCTTCGATGAGATCGGACAATCTCGAGATCACCGTCTGCTCATCGAGCCCCACTCTCTCGCCTAGATCCTTGAAGGGTCGTGGTGAAATGGATATGCCGTCCTGGGCTGCCCTCAGAAGAGCCAGATCGATTGGATCTATAGCTTCTTCCATCCATCCTCCTGCTCAAAGGGATGGCGATCAACACCCTTCGATGGTATCGCTTTTTGAGCATCTCCTGGATTTCCTCTCACCTCATGATCGGACCAGTAGTTTCCGCCAATGATGGGCCCTAGATCCCAGAGATTGCTGCCATTATCGACAGCATTTTGTCCGAAGAGAGAGCCGTTAGAGATGAAGTTGTTGTGATAGATCCTGTTCTCGTGACAATCTGTCAGGCTCAACCCGACCATGCCATTCTTCATGAAGATGTTATCGCTTATATTGCAAGCTGAGCTGCTGCCCATCCGCATTCCAAATCTCTCATTGAGGCTGATGTTATTCCCGATGAACTGGAAGCCCTTGACGCCATTCACGAAGATACCCTCTCTGTTCTGAACCGCTAGGTTATCAGCTGCTGATCCGCCGGAGAGCTGCTCGATTCTTATCCCTACCTCGTTCATGCTAGCGTTGTTCATCGCAATCAGACACTGGTTGGAGCCGGCAACCGCTATTCCATTCGCATTGCCATTCAATTCGTTCTCCCTCACCGTGGATCTGTGAGATCTCACAAGCCTTATGCCATCCTCTTTGCTGTCAGATATTTTAGATCGAACGATCTCAGAGGATAGCGTATCAAGAAGATGCATACCAGCGCCGTTCTTCGAAGCCACAGACTCGACTATGCGCACCCTTCTATCGCCTTCAAGCCTGAAGCCGTTCTGGCTGCAGTTTCGCGCCGCGCTTCCTTTTATCACGATATCCTGCGAGCGGCCCGCCCAGAATCCAATTCCGCATCGTTCTGAGCTTGTGTTCTCTATCACAAGATCGCTCGAATCCAGTGTCGAGAGACCTATCTCGCTTCGCGAGAGCTCGCATTCCGAGATCCTGGAGTTCATCACACCCACAAGAAGTATAGCCGCGCTGTTGTTCGAGATGTTCTGATCCCTAACTGTTACATTCTCGCAGTCGATCAATCCCACGAAGCCATACTCGTTCTCTAGCGATACATCCCGCGCTCCAACGAGGTAACAGACGGGCTTTCCATCTATCTTATTAGATGCGTCTATGCTCTGGTTGAAAGAATTGTCGTTTATCCTGGCTCTTGGATCTGAGATCAGCCTGAGATCGCCGATATTGCCAGCCTCAATTCTGATGTTGTAAACGTTGGCTCTTAGCAGATTCCCTTTCAGTATATTGTTAGGCGATCCCTTTATCGATATGCCGTATTCGTTAAGCTCCACGATGTTGTCCTTAATTTCGTTGCTTTTAGAGGTCTTCAGGAGAACGCCGTTTCCGTTGCTTATAAGATGATTGAATGATATTCTCTGATTATCAGATTCCTCTAGATATATCCCTGCGATTCTGTTCTTCTCGCAAGTGTTATTGTCAATCGTATTCCCATTTGCAGCCTTCAGTCTTATACCGATAGTAGAGGAGGAGAGCTTGTTGTAGATTATGCTGTTGTTTCTGCAGCCCACTAGATCTATGCTATTACCAGATGATTTTACTGTGTTGTTTTCAATCCTGGAATCGTTGCATCTCACCTCTATACCCGCGCCCAGCGGCCCGGATATGCTGTTGTTCTCCGCGATGATACCGGAGCCGTTCAGCCTGATTCCGTAGGCAGTGGCCGAGATCGTGTTGTTCGATATGAAACCTCCAGATGCTAGTATGCCTGTGGAGGAGTTTTTAATGGTACAGTCGCTCAAAGATGCACGATCTGCTTCTACGATCACCGCTGGCTCCCTGCCGCTTCCCAGAAGCGTGAGGTTGGCTATGCTACAACCAGGCACTCTCACTCTGAATATTGTACGCCCCATGCCGTCGATGACGCCGCCAGCGCCTTTTATGTGAATCACCTTATCGATCTCTGCGCTCTCCCTGTAGTATCCCGGCATGACCAATATCTCATCGCCGTCCTGTGCATTGGCAATAGCAGCTGATACGCTTCGTATCGCTCCGATCTTCTGCTGATCGACGATCAGGGTTCGCGCATCGGAGAGGGAGATTACGAGAATAATCAGAGCTGCTAGCTGTATCGTTCGCGACAGGTTCACTTTAACTCCTCCGAAGAAATAATACATGCGGGGATGATATAACTTCTCGTCGTTAAGCTAAATGATCAATGGTCGTTTCATGGGACGTGTCCGAATAAGGATTAAGCGTTTCTGACATGCAGAAGCGGTAAACAATGGCCTCAGCGCTTTATCCGGACTGGTTCGTTTCATAATACCGCGGCTATATCTAATACCGGAAAAACTTTTCTTGCGTAATTCCTCAGCTCTTCCTCGCATTCTTCCCAGGAGATCTCGATACCCAGCTCCATCGCTATCTCCTGGAGCTGCGACTTTATTTCACTCCAGCTATATTTTTTCTCAGATTTGCAGAAGTGCGTTAAAACAAAAAGTGTTGGGATAAATATTTTTTTGAACTCTTCCTTTATAAATCGCATGAATCGCTCATTGGGATCTCTGTAACGATAGCTTCGCAGCTCTTCCAAAATCTGATACTGCGATTCGCATGGATTTTTGTAGGGATCTACCAGTCTGATGCCAGTCAGCTCACTCAGATTATCATAGATCTCCGACATCAGTCTGTCAACGTATGATTTATCATAAGCGCTCTCGCCGATCTCGGCAATCAGTTTGTAGGCGACGAGCCTGCATCTGAGAAGCTGTATTCTGGCCTCATCCAGCGGAATATTTCTGTGGATGCGTCGCAGATACTCTTCGAGATGCTCAAGCCGCGTATGCGGATCGAATGACACAAAGCCAGACATAACCATCCTCAAAGATGGTTATAATTTGAAGATGATATTCTTTCCGGAATGCGAATGACGAACACAAATTTGGCACGATTTTCGTCCGGAGGTATGCGTAAATACAAAAACAGATCTCGCTTGATCTGAGTGTAGTTATATAGATGGGTGTGTAGCAGCGATCTGCATTTCCCGAGGGCTCGCGCACCTCAGTA
>CAZMZV010000006.1:0-50563 GCA_964570975.1 uncultured Methanotrichaceae archaeon
ATATCTTTCGATAGTACGGGCCGTATCCCACCTTTGAAAAGGTGGGGATTGGCCCCGATCACATCCTAATTCCTCAAGGGGCGTCGACCCTCTCCACACAGACTACATATGGATCCACCGCAGAGCGCTTGTACCAGAGCCTCGCCTGACTCGGCACTACCTCCTCCAGCGTGGGGCTCAGCGCCCTCGGGACACGGTCGTCAGCGTCCTGGTGCTTACGTCGAAGAGGTAGCTAGTACCGCCCTTCAGGGTGACCGGTCCATAGGCTTTCCAGTCATCGGATACCCCCATATATCCTTTAACTCGCTTTCCGCTCCAGATCATATATCTCCCAGGTTCTAAAAGAGGATCTGCGGTGTTCCTGTCCGTGTAGCTCGCTTCGAGGTCTACATAATCTACCACCGGCTCGGGTAGAGGTTCGGAGTTCTGGCATGGCCTACCCGCCCTGCAATCGAAGTCGGCACATTTGGGCTTTCCTCCGACAAGATCCGTGCCCACCGATCCTTCAACGATACCCTGTGAGGGGTGCCTCTGGGTATCGTAGATCACGACCTCGTCGATTAGGCTATGTGAGTCATATCTCCACGAATCCGTCCCTATGAGGATCGTGGCATAATTCGGGTTTGGAAGGCCTCCAGTATATGGATTCGTACCCCTGAGAACCCCATCGACCCAGATCTCCACACCACGGGGACCCCAGCTTCCCATGAGATGCCGCCATACGCCGACGAAATCCTGTGGAGGTATGCCGCTATCTGCCACATTCCATCTGCTGCCGTCCAATACCATGAATACGAGGTTTTTGGAGGATTTTCTATGGACACCCAGATAGAAGCCATCGTCAAGCATCCGCCGTATTCCCTCCCGGCAGACGCCAAAACGAAGTCCTTGGTGGGGGCAGATTTGAGATTGATCCACATCTCCACAGAACCCTGACTCATGTCCCTCGTAGGGTTCTGGGGGACGTTTCCAATCCTCACGTAATCTCCACTCCCATCCACCTTCAGGGCCTGGCCGTATACCCTTCAGCTAAGGTGGCGTCGCCAAATAACTCTCCCGGATGGCGTCCAGTCGCATCTTTGACATCCCCATCGAAGTGGTAGCGGGCAATGATGTTCCCTCTGATCTCCCATCTGCGACAGGGGATGACTTCCTCAATACTACTGAGATCTTATTGCTTCTCGCGATATCGTTATAACCGCCGCGGGCCCAGTTCTCAAACATCCTGAACTCGTACTCCCCCAACTCAGGAGGGGCGGTGGAGGTCAATGTCCCGCTCTTTTTTGCCTTGGAGGTAGCTCCACTCACCATAGTCTCTATTTGATGCCCCTAGCCTGTAGATGGCGATCCAATCTGTATTGAATCCTGGTGCGCCACTGTAGCTAACGGTTATCTTATCCCCAGGGCTGACCACCAACGGCGAGGCGGAAAGAGTCGGCGGTTGGCCGACACCAAGACCGCTTATCGCAAAGAACAAGAGGGCGATGGTGGCAACACAATAAATCAGTCTTAGCTTCATCATAAATCCCTCTGGATAAATAATTACACAAAAACTATTAAAACCCACCTTCAGCTCACCTTTCGCATTAACGCTCCAATTCATAATATTTTTCGCATGCCGGCCGAGCATCAAAACAATCGTTGCAAGCATATCATTCAAATTATCCAATTTGTTTATGCACTTCTCCGTTTATCCAGATTGTAGCTTCAGCAACACCCGTATGAAGAGGAAGACGATCCATGGACCTGTCCGGATAAGAGCTGAGGCCAGAAATTTGGACCTTTACCGCTTCTCAGAAACACTTAATCTTTATCCGGACACCTCCAGGTCACTTTAGAATAATCGCGCTCAGCCCGAATCTCACAGCTAGCGGGTTTCCATCTTTCGATCTCTGTCAAAATAGAATATTACGAGCGATCCGAGGATCAGAGTGACCTCGGTATCTCTGTGAGCAGTGCGTATATGATAAAGCCTATCATGCCGATAAGGAATATTCCTGAAATAGAGATCTTCCCGATCATCATGAACTCTTCTCTTGTCGGCTTCCTGGCGAGCTTCAGGACTCGTATGTACTCGCTCAGCTCCAGTGAGGGTGCTTCGATGCCGATGTCATCGAGCATATCTGAAATATCGCCCTTCGAGTCTTTGCCTTTGTTTCCTGAACTGCCAACACCCAGCCTCTCCTTGAGCCGGTCCATCTTCGTCTCTGCTGCCTTCATTCCGTACGCCGAATGCAATACGATCTAAAAAAGGTTTCGGAGGCTTGCTGGGAAGGTTGTCGGGATAAGCGCTGAGCGAAATCTGGACCTTTACCGCTTCTGCATGTCAGAAATGCTTAATTCTTATTCGGACAGGTCCGCGTGCTGTTACCTGGCAGAATAAAAGCGTTTATATTTTAGAGGATTAGCCGCATTCAGCATGTTGCCGTTACTACTGCTCTGGATCTCCCTCGTGAGCTCTTTCACGCTCCTCGGATCCTGGTATGCCCGCCAATACAGCCGTTCGGATATGCTCATAGGCATCTATGTCGCGTTTGGCATATTCTCGAATATAGCGGCGGCCAAATCTGCAGCATTCGATCTATACTTCGGGACGTTCTATGCTCCTGCAGTTGTGATAGTCTTCAGCGTGACATTTTTGTTGACAGATATAGTGAATGAGAAATTTGGTATTCGCGAGACTAGAAGGATGATATACATAGCGCTTCTATCTCAGATAATGATCTCCTTCTTTTCCTGGCTTGTGGTCGAGCTCCCACCGGCGCCGTTCTTTTACCATCAGGAGTCGATTGAGATTCTCCTGGGGCAGGTGCCGAGGATAGTATTCGCGTCCTGGGTTGCATTCGTAGCAAGCGAGAACCTCGATGCGCTGATATTCTCTTGGTTCAAGGCTAAGACTAAAGGCCAGCACCTGTGGGCCAGGAACGTCTTTAGTTCTCTGCCTGCGATGCTGTTGGATTCCACTTTGTTTATAACGATCGCATTCTACGGAACGATGCCTATAATGCCTCTTATCATCGGCATTACCATAACAAAATGGCTTGTAGCTCTGATCGACGTACCCTTCATGTATCTGAACAGATGGATGCTCTATCGGCACCCTATACAGCTTCAACAGGGGTAGATTCCTGCAGGTGGCAGTGGAGGCGACCCGACTAAATGGACTTGGCCGGGGAAGAGCTCGATGTTGGATAACCAAGCCTTCTGGCTATTGTTTATCCGATTTAATCCTCTCCGGACATGTTCGATCAATCTTTTCGTCCCACGGGCTCTGCATCCCATACGTTCTCCTCGCCCTCGTCGTATGCGCTGATGTCGTTGTCATGAACATCATTGTGGAGGAACGTGTTTCGATCCCCACTGCAGTATATGCCGTATTTGTTGCCAACTGCTATGTTATCAGTGATCGTGTTGTTGTTGGAGACGACCTTGATGCCAGCATTCCCGCAGCCGCATCCTCCCGAGTTCGTGACCTTGAAGCCCCTGAGAGTTACATTGTCTGCACTTACCGTTATTGCGCTGCCGATCCCCTCTGCGTCGATCACCGGCATGCCTCCACCGGTATCCACCCCCAGAAGTACGACACTCTTAGAGATGTAGACGTGCTCGAAGTAGATGCCGCTGTGAACCTCGATGGTATCGCCATCCTTCGCCTCATTTATCGCCCGCTGTATGCTTGAGAAGTCACAACCGTGTCCGCAAACAGTCGTTGCGGATACCGACCACAAAAAGCAGAGTGTATATAATACGAATATTACAATTAAAATATCGCTAACCTTCATATCCCTCCCTTCTCCAGCTGCCCATCCGCAGTCATATGCTCCTCACTTGCATTTAAGCACTTCTCACGCTTCGAGATGCTTCGACGAAGTCGTAGGTTTCATCGATCCGGTGTAGAGTCCCGTAATCTTTGGCCTTACATAGTCTCCCCAGTGCACGGGGAAGCGCAATAAATACGAAAACTGCAGTAGTGTATATTTTACTCGAGCTCAGACCAGAATCTTGCCGTGTGTATCGATCTTCCCTTCGGCGATTCGTGTGGAGCTGATTCTTATGTTGTCCTCGGCGAGCATGTATTCGATCTGGACGATCTTTATGGGCTTGAGGCCCTTCTCGCGTCTGATCTCATTTATTCTATATGCTGTGGGAACAGTCTCAGGAGATACGACGATGTAATCGTAATCACGCTCTATGGCAGATCCGAAGACATTGCTTATCTTCTCCACCTCAAACCTCTCTACCCCGAGCTTCTCCTTCAGTATCTTCCTCAAGTTTTTGAGTCGCGTCTCGAAGTCACTGACAGGCCTCTTCCGCTGACTCCTGGCCATCTCATCGGAGGTGAGGGCTATAACCACAGTCCCTTTATCCCCCGCAACATCGAACGCCTTTTTGAGGAGCGCGAGATGGCCGTCGTGAATCGGATCGAATGTACCACCTACAGCAACTCTGGCCATACGTGCGCCAAAAGGGAGCGATCGGTATAAGTAACTACCGCTTGCGCGCTTAGCACCTCTCCCTCAGGATCTTGTCCACTATCTCCCTGGAGCTGCAAAGCTCGCACGCCTCCCGCTCAGTTATCCTGACAACCTTTGCGGACAAACCCCTCTTTCGGAGCTCCTCTTCGAGCCACTCGGCTCTCATATACTGATCGTAGCCGAGAGTGATTATATCAGGTCTCAGCTCTCTCACCGGCTCGAAGATGTCTGTCCTGCTGCCCAGAACGGCTCTATCAACTATCCTCAATGCAGAGACCATCCGGAGCCTTTGATCCTCTGGTATCACCGGCTTTGGCTTGTGCTTCACATTCACATCTCTTGCAACAACGACCACAAGCTCATCCCCCAGAGCTCTTGAGCGCTCTAAGTACAGCAGATGTCCTGGATGAAGTATATCAAACGTGCCTGTCGCCATCACCCGTGTCATAGACGAATTACCCCCCTCTGAGGTGGTATCACACAAACCAGATCTCTCACAGCTCATCGATCACGCGAAGATCTCTTGGCCTTCCAGAGGCGTCGTAGCACCTCCAGCTTCTCTCGTTGAACGGTGGAATTGCTATTATGTGGTAGCTTCCTGTGTGCGAGAAGAACTCGATATCTGCGCTCGAGGGGTTGAGATTCGGCAGAGGATGGCTGTGACATGATCCCACTATCGGCATGTTCGGAAGCATGTACATGGGAAGCCATGCCATCCATTCCGAGGACTCTGTGCCCGGAAGTATCAATATCTCTGATATCACTCCATCATCTGCTTGGAGCAAGCCCGCGAACTCAAAGGGCATCGATGATCTGCTGCTCTCAAGAATAAACAAAAGCGCATCCCTTGAGATCCCCTTAACAACTCTACGCATATCTTGTGACTTCCCCCGAATTAAGGGCTGTGCCTACTAAGTCAGAGGTCCTGAGATGCATGCAGTCGCCTGCTAGGATCTTCACCAGCGTCCCATCGTCCATTCTCACCATCAAGGAGCCATCCGATCCCAATGATTCCGCCACTCCTATCACCTCGTTGAATCCATAGACTCTGACCCTTCTGCCGAGAGTTGCTGAGAGATGCACCCAATCCTGGTATAAATCCTCAGATTTCAGAGAGAGCTCAAGCTCTTCAAGTATTTTAGAGATCAGCTCGTTCCTCGATACCTCCCTTCCCAGCTCCTCTGATATGGATGTGGCATTCCACTCCTCGGGAAACTCTGAGGCTCTGATGTTTGCATTGATCCCGATGCCGATGACTACGTATTTGATGACATCAAGCTCTGCCGATATCTCCGTCAGTATACCGCAGACCTTTTTGTTGTTCAGGAGAACATCATTCGGCCATTTTATCCTCGCCTCGAGCCCGTATAGCGATGATAGCGCTTTGCAGACTGCAACCGATGCTGCCATTGTGGCTCTGAATGCCTCAGTTGGCGGTGCGTTTGGCTTCAATATAACACTCATCCAGATTCCACCGGCTGGTGAGAGCCACGATCTGCCGAGCCTCCCACGGCCGGATGTCTGTACCTCTGCGATCACGACGGTCCCGCTCTCGGATTCGCTGGCGATATCCCTCGCGAAGTCATTTGTGGACCCCACGCTCTCCAGAGGTATCAGTCGCTTCCACATTCCGGAGGCGACTACGTGCAACGGTTCCGGGCCCAGAAGCCTGTAGCCGAGGCGCGGCGAGGCCTCTATTCTGTAGCCGAGCGAGCGGAGATATCTGACGTGCTTCCAGATAGCTGCTCTGCTTACACCAAGTTCGTCTCCCATGGACTTTCCCGAAACCCATTCTCCAGGGTTCGCTCTTAGGTAGCTTAGTATCCTGTGAGATGCGTCCTCAGCTCTCTTTTTCTTTATCATCTTCGACTGGTTTATACATTGAGAGATATGCACCAACAGCAGCGGATACTGCTGCTATCTTTCTGGTATCCGCTCCCAGCGCAGATGCCAAGCTCTCACGCTTCTCCTTCTCCTCGGCCACTATACTCTTCACATTATCCAGTATGTTCTCCTCCTTGATGAAGTGGGTGTTGATATCCCCTCTCCTGAACCTCTCGTTCCTGAGAACAGCCTTGTGGAATGGTATGTTTGTAGCAACCCCTACTATGATATACTCATAAAGCGCGCGCTCCATTCTTGCGATGGCCTCGTTCCTGTTCCTTCCATGAGCCACGAGCTTTGATATCAGAGAGTCGTAGTAAGGTGGTATCACATAGCCTGTGTAGACCCCGCTGTCAACCCTGATCCCTGGTCCTCCAGGGCTTCTGTATCTCTTCAGCTTCCCCGGCGATGGGGCGAAATCGTTCAGGGGGTCCTCTGCATTTATCCTGCACTCTATGGCCCATCCCTTTATCTCTATATCATCCTGTGAGAAGCTCAGATCTTCGCCTGCTGCTACAGATATCTGCTCCTTTGCCAGATCTATTCCAGTTATCATTTCCGTTATCGGATGCTCCACCTGTAGCCTCGTGTTCATCTCCAAGAAGTAGAAGTTTCCGTGGGAGTACATGAACTCGACAGTCCCCGCGCTCCTGTAGCGTATGGCCTTTGCAGCCCGTACAGCTATCTCGCCCATCGTCTTCCTCAGATCAGGGGTCATTATCGGAGATGGCGCCTCCTCGATCAGCTTCTGATGACGCCTCTGGATCGAGCACTCCCTCTCGGAGACATAGACAGTTCTTCCTCGGTTATCGGCCATTATCTGGAACTCGATATGCCTCGGCTCAGAGAGGTATTTCTCAACATAGACCGTGCTGTCGCCGAAGGCGGACTTCGCTATCGATTGTGCTGATGTGATCGATGCAGATAAATCCTTGGGGCCATCGACGATCTTCATCCCTATTCCGCCGCCGCCTGCTGCTGGCTTTATTATGATCGGATAGCCGATACGATCAGCCACATCCGCTATCTCCTCTGGATCTGAGATGCCCTTCTCGGTTCCTGGCACTATAGGAACACCGGCATCTTTCATAAGCTGCCTGGCGGTGATCTTAGAGCCCATGGAATCGATGGCGCTGCTGGAAGGCCCTATGAAGACAATCCCGTTCTCCTCACACATCCTTGCGAATTCCGGGTTCTCCGCAAGAAATCCATATCCGGGATGTATCGCCTCGGCGCCCGTCTGAAGCGCGACCTTTACGATCTTGTTCATATTGAGATAGCTCTCAGATGCCGGAGACGGTCCGATGTAAACCGCCTCATCTGCGTATTTTGCGAAGAGAGCGTTCTTGTCTGCGTCTGAATAGACTGCCACGCTCTGCACGCCAAGCTCTCTGCAGGCCCTCATAATCCGAATGGCGATCTCACCACGATTTGCGACCAGGATCTTCTTGAACATCCCCAAACCCAAGGCGCTACAAAGGTAAAACCTTTTTGGAGACACAAGGGAAGGTGTCCGAATAAGGATCAAGTGTTTCTGACATGCAGAAGCGGTAAAGGTCCAAATCTCTGGCATCAGCGCTTATCCAGCAGGCCCACATAAGGTGGCTATCCGGATAAGAACTGAGGCGCCACAAAGATCAAAAGCACCAGATGTGACTCCAAGCGATCTCTTAGCCGGCCGCGTCCGAAAAGCCTCCAGATAAATCTAAATAATGTTAACCATATAATCTTCTTCTGTGTGGGAAGTCAAAGAGCTTCAACTCAAGGTGGCTAAAGCCTATCCGAACGACTCGGCCAGAGGCATAGCCAGGCTGGATCCCAGCGCACTCCTCACTTTAAGACTATCCCCCGGAGATATCATCGAGATAGAGGGGAAGAAGATCACCGCAGCAAAGGTGTGGCGTGCGGATAGGCAGGACTGGATCCAGGACTATATAAGAATTGATGGTTTCATAAGACAGAACGCCGGCGTGGGGATAAGCGACCGCGTGAAGGTGAGAAAGGCGAAGTACAGCGATGCTACGAGGATAGTACTCGCGCCGCCCGCGGGCTCTCACATGCAGTTCGGGACGGACGCCGTCGATATGATAAAACGGCAGACTCTCAAGCGGCCTGTGGTGGCTGGAGATATACTGCCAATAATGAGTACATCAGGCCAGCCGTTTCTGGGCAGAATGGAGGCGATACCGCTTGTGGTCACAGCCACAGATCCCAGCGGGATCGTGGTCATCACGGAGAGAACAGAGATACTTCTGATGGACAAACCAGCACGCGGCGTCGGCTCGATAAAGGCCACCGGAGTCACATACGAGAGCGTCGGAGGGCTTCGCGCCGAGGTTCAGCGTGTCAGGGAGATGATAGAGCTTCCGATGAAACACCCGGAGGTATTCAGGAAGCTCGGAATCGAGCCCCCAAAGGGCGTCCTGCTCTACGGCCCGCCCGGCACCGGCAAGACGCTCATCGCAAAGGCGGTTGCAAACGAGAGCGGGGCCAGTTTCTTCAGCATCGCCGGCCCGGAGATCATGTCGAAGTACTATGGGGAGAGCGAGCAGAGGCTGCGCGAGATCTTCGAGGAGGCTAATAACAACACGCCCTCCATAATATTCATAGATGAGCTCGATTCGATAGCTCCAAAGCGCAGCGAGGTCACCGGCGAGGTTGAGAGACGTGTTGTAGCGCAACTCCTGGCCATGATGGACGGGCTCAAGGAGCGCGGCCAGCTGGTCGTCATAGGCGCTACAAATAGGATCGATGCCATCGATCCCGCGCTCCGCCGGCCCGGCAGGTTCGACAGGGAGATAGAGATCGGAGTTCCTGATAGAGACGATCGCGTGGAGATCCTCCAGATCCACGTGAGGAACATGCCCCTAAGCGATGACGTGAACCTCGAGGAGCTGGCGAATAGAACGCACGGCTTCGTAGGAGCAGATATAGCAGCTCTATGCAAAGAAGCTGCTATGAAAGCGCTGCGCCGCTACCTCCCGGATCTCGGGACAGAGGACGACATACCTCCTGAGATAATCGAGAGCATGCGGGTCACAAGGGATGATTTTGAGGCCGCGCTGAGGGAGATCGAGCCATCTGCAATGCGCGAGGTCCTCGTGGAGCTTCCAAGGGTCAGCTGGAATGATGTAGGCGGCCTGGGGCAGATCAAGCAGGAGCTGATCGAGGCGATAGAATGGCCTCTCAAGAGGCCGGAGAGGTTTGATCAGATGGGGATCAAGCCTCCAAAAGGCATCCTCCTCTACGGTCCGCCTGGGACGGGCAAGACGCTGATAGCGCAGGCCATAGCAAACGAGACAAACGCGAACTTCATATCTGTCAGAGGTCCGCAGCTCCTCTCAAAATGGGTCGGCGAATCGGAACGGGCGATACGCGAGATATTCAGGAAGGCGAAGCAGGTCTCACCATCCATAATATTCTTCGATGAGCTCGATGCCATAGCTCCGATGAGAGGAATGGATGAGGGTTCGAGGGTAACAGAGAGGGTTGTGAATCAGCTGCTAGCCGAGCTGGACGGCCTCGAGGATCTTAAGAACGTGATAGTGATAGGTGCTACCAACAGGCCGGATATGATCGATCCTGCGCTTCTGCGCTCCGGCAGGTTCGACCGGCTTATAATGATAGGCCCGCCGGATAGAGAGGGAAGGCTTGAGATCCTGAAGATCCACGCCTCGCGAATTCCGAATGCGCCGGATGTCAGTCTTGAGGAGCTCGCGGATCTCACCGACGGATACGTCGGCGCAGATCTCGGCGCGCTCTGCAGAGAGGCGGTGCTGCTCGCGCTCAGGGAGAACGAGGACGCAAAGGTCGTGGAGATGAGACACTACCATGAGGCCCTCAAGAGGGTCAGACCAAGCGTGGAGGAGAGCATGATAAGCTATTACGAGAGGATCAGCGAGCGGTTCAGGGGTGGAGGCAGGGTCGAGTCGAGCTCTCTGATAGGCTACAGGTGATTTCATGAAGCGAATCTTCGCATCCGATCTCGCCGGCAAGGAGATCGTCACTGTTGCTGGCACTGTTATCGGCGAGCTTGAGAACATAACCTTCGATCTAAATACAGGAGAGCTCGTGGATCTCGTTATCAAACCCGATAAGAAACTCAGCCAGACGAGATACCGGGCTGACGGGAAGTTCCTGAGGATACCCTTCGCGGCGGTATGTGCGATAAAGGACTACATAGTGATAGACGAGGAGAAGGCCGTCATAGAAAGCAGGCAGAGGACCCCTGCCATTTAGGATGAGATCAGGGCCAAGCCCCACCTTTTCAAAGGTGGGATACGGCCCGTATTATCGAAAGATAGTGAGACCAAAGCGACGATATGATACCTCGTACTTGCTGTGGGGCGGCACAGCATCGGTATAAATCCGTAGATGCCTGCGACTTCAGTCGCGGGGGGGCCGTCACTTAACTTTTCGTCTATTTGTTGTCCGAGCTGCTTTATGCTTATTCGGACATGTTAGCAGAGGGTGCTGTGTTGAATAATTTGAGGCAATGTAGTCACTAGGTATCGATTCTTATCGAAATTTGATTCGTATGAATTAGCTCTCCGCTATTGGATTTCTGAATATTATTCAGCACAGCCGCACAAAGGACAAGTAATATAAATCTTAGAATCGAGACTTTGAGATAGATGTATACACAAGCGGACAGGAAGATACTGATCAAGACCATCCAGACGATGAACCAGCACCTTCCTCCCAAAAGGAAGACCTTGGCCGAGCTCCTGGATGAGGAGAAGCCTGGGGTCAAGGGGAAGGATAACACGTTCTATATAATGGATAGGTCTGAGCTAGAGCTCATAGCGAACTCCATTCCCAGATTCCTCTGGTCGCGAATCAGGCTTCCCATACTCATAGAGATGTCTCCAGAGCTGGGAAGCGGCTCCGCGAGGATACAGGGAGAGGCTGAGGCTGAGGCGGTATCCAAGATACTGAGCCTCAAGCGAGGGGGTACGGGCAGTAAGAGCGTAGTTGTGTATCTCCCGGAAGTCAGAGAGCTGAGGCGCAAGCTGCCCACAACCACACAGTATGCCTTCGTGACGTCTCTGAGAGAGGATTCGCTCTGATCACAAGATGATTCAACATGTTTTTTATACTCATTCTGCAGATATCCTAAATAAGAGGTGACATATGGCTGAGTCTTTCGAGGAGGCCCTGCGGCTCTTCAAAGAGAGCATGGCTCGTGGTAGCTACAAGGAGGCTGCCAAGATCAAGGAGCAGTACTCTCTTCCAAACGATATGCTCCAGGATGCTGTCGAGGCGGCCTTCAGGAAGAACATAGAGCTCGGCGAGTATTCGGTAGCGGCTGAGCTCGGCAAGACGTATGGCTTGGATCCGAAGATAGTGAAGGATGCTGCTGCAAGGTCCTTCCAGAGGAAAATGGACAGCGAGCAGTACAAAGCGGCTGCAAAATGCGCTAAGGAGTTCGATCTGCCGAAGAACATGGTGCAGGATGCTGCATCAAAGGCTTTCAGGAAGAGCATGGACTTCGGGCTGTTGAAGAACGCGGCGAAGATCGCCGAGGAGTTTGAGCTTCCAATAACGCTCAGAATGGAGGCGGCGCAAGCAGCATTCGATATGTACGTCAGCTCGGGGATGTACTCAAAGGCCATAAAGCTCGCGAGAAAGTATGGTCTGCCGGAAGATGTGATACGCGCGGTGGAGAGAAGAAGGTAGCCCCTTTCGATGGAGAGATCTGTTCTTACAATAGGCGGCTCGGACTCCGGTGGCGGAGCCGGGGTCCAGGCTGATATTAAGACCTTCTCAGCATTAGGGGTTCATGGTTTAAGCGTTATAACAGCTATAACTGCCCAGAACACCCTGGGCGTTCGCGATGTCTTTCCCATCCCACCGGAGAAGATTGTATCCCAGCTGGATGCGGTCGCGGAGGACTTCGAGATCACATGGGCCAAGATCGGAATGCTCTTCTCCAGCGATGCAGTATCTGCTGTTGCAGATCGTCTGAGATCTCTGAAATACCATATCGTGCTGGATCCCGTGGTGGAAGCGGAAGCCGGCGGGGCGCTTCTTGCAGAGGGGGCTCTCCAGAAGATCAAGGAGGAGCTTGTACCCATAGCAGATGTGGTCACGCCAAACGTCTTCGAGGCAGAGGCTCTCAGCGGCATAGAGGTCGTAGACCTGGAGAGCGCGAGAGAAGCTGCAAGGCGCATCATAGATATTGGCGCGAGGTCGGTGGTTGTGACCGGCGGCCACCTTGGGTGCAGGGCAGCATCCATTCCCACCAGCGAGTGCGTCGATCTATTGGTTACAACTGATGATGCGATCTGCATATCGGGCCCGAGGAAAAGCGGCGGCAACCATGGTGTTGGTTGCACATACTCTGCCGCTCTCACGGCCGGCCTCTCGATGGGAATGAGCCTGGGCGATGCTGCGAGATACGCGCATGACTTCGCCGCGCTCTCCGTAGAGGGCAGCAGGCCGGTCGGCCATGGAGCTTCTCCTGTGGATCAGAGCGCGAGTCTGAGGGATGATGCGGATCGTTTCCGCGTCACATGCCTCTTGAATCAAGCTGTCTCCATGCTCATGGACGAGCCGGGCTTCGTTGAGCTCATCCCCGAGGTTGGATGCAATATCGGAATGGCGATAGCTGGAGCTAAGACGCCAAGAGATGTAGCAGCTATCGAGGGGAGGATCGTAAGAGCGGGCAGCAAATCACAGAGATGTGGATGCATAAGCTTCGGCGCCAGCAGACATATCGCGCGCATCATAATTGCCGCGATGCGATTCGATTCCGGGGTGAGAGCAGCTATGAACATCAGGCTGAGCGAGGATACACTCAGAGAAGCTGCGCGCATGGGTCTCAGGATATCCAGCTTCGACAGAAGCGAGGAGCCAGCTGGCGAGAGCACGATGAGCTGGGGAACGACCATAGCGATAGAGCGACTGGGCGCTGTGCCTGATCTGATCTGGGACGCCGGCGGGATGGGAAAAGAACCTATGATCCGCATCCTGGGAAGAGATGCCGTATCGGTCGCATCCATCGCGATAATGCTCGCCAGAAAGAAGAGAAGCAGACCTCTGTGCGAGTACTGATAGAAAACATCCATGACCGAAGTCCACGCGTGTTAATGAAAATGTTTAATGGTTCGGAGGCTTTTTCATACCGATACGCAAGCTCAGCTCTTAGGATCCCGGGTAGGAAAATAAGAAGTAGATGGGTGCTAGAGAGGCGTATTCGCACTCTACTATCGGACCTTAGCCGAATAAGCACAAATTCGATAAACGATAGTCGCAGGGCTTTTCTGTCCAAGATGTGATCTAGACACCATTAGGATCTCCTGATAAGCTGACGTGTCCGAATAAGGATTAAGTGTTTCTGAGAAGCGGTAAAGGTCCAAATTTCTGGCCTCAGCGCTTAGCCGGACAGGTCGTGGGAAGCGATAGGAAGATATAAATTGATGCCAGATATTAGGGGCAGACCGCTATCTGGAGTGAGTTGGATGGGATGTGTAAAGCCGAGCTATATCAAGAACTTCGCAAAAAAACTCATGAGCACGTACGAGGGCGAATTTACCACAGATTTTGAATCGAACAAAGAGAAGGTTGCAGCATATACAAACGTGCAGAACAAAGCGATAAGGAATAGAATCGCAGGATATATCACAAGGATACTGGAACAGAAGGCCAACTTGAGGACAGAGGTTGAGGCCAATGTTTAAAGGGGTATTTCCTGCGATAATAACCCCCTTCAAAGACGACGGATCCCTGGACGAGGATGGCCTGCGAAGAAATGTCGAGATTCTCGCGGAGACCGGCATATCGGGCATAGTTCCCTGCGGCACGACCGGCGAGTCCGCAACCCTGAGCCACGTGGAGCACAAGAGGGTGGTCGAGATTGTGGTCGACTGCTCGAAGGTGCCTGTGGTGGCCGGGACAGGCTCCAACAACACCTCTGAGGCTATAGATCTGACAAGGCACGCGGCTGATGTTGGAGCGGATGCGGCTCTCCTTATAACGCCCTACTACAATCGCCCGAACGAACGCGGTCTTTTTGAGCATTTCAAAAGAACTGCAGAATCAGCGGATATACCCATAGTTCTTTACAACGTTCCGAAGAGGACGGGTGTCGATCTCCGACCTGAGGTTGTGGCCAGGCTCGCTGAGATAAGCAATATCGTGGCTATAAAAGAGGCGAGCGGGAGCCTGACTCAGGTCTCCAGGATAATCGAGCTCACAGCCGATAAGAATTTCGCGGTGTTATCCGGCGATGACGATCTAACGCTGCCCATGATGGCGCTTGGGGCGACGGGTGTGATCTCGGTGGTGGCCAATGTGGCCCCTCACAAGACCGTTGCCATGGTGGATGCATTCCTGAAGGGGGATCTCGTAAAAGCGAGAGAGCTGCACTACCAGCTGGCTCCGCTCGTAAGGGCGATGTTCCTGGAGACAAACCCGATACCTGTAAAGACCGCGTATAGCATCATGGGGATGGCAGCAGGTCCTTTGAGACTGCCCCTCGCACCGATGTCCGCGGAGAACGAGATGAAGCTCAGAGAGGCTCTTGAGAGATTTTCGGATCTGATGGGCGGTAAGAGATGATACGTGTTGCCTTGACCGGTGCCAAAGGCAGGATGGGGATGCTCATAATCGATGAGATCCGCAAGCTTCCTGATCTGGGGCTTGTGGCCGCGTTCGACATCGTCGGGATCGGAGATCCGGTGATCGGCGATGTATGCATATCAGACGCAAGAGAGATACGCCGCATTCTAAAGTCATCGCGCCCGGATGTTCTCATAGATTTCACTATTCCAGCTGCTGCTGTGGAGAATGTACATGCGGCTGCCGAGCAGGGTGTAGCTCTGGTTGTAGGCACAACGGGCTTCTCGCCAGAGCAGCTATCTGAGATCGAGGCCGCTATAAAAAATGCAGGAATCCCCGCGGTAATATCGCCGAACTTCAGCGTGGGTGTGAACGTCTTCTGGAAGCTTGTGGAGCTGGCTGCGCATTCGCTCAGCGATTATGATGTGGAGGTAATAGAGGCACACCATCGCAGAAAGAAAGATGCGCCCAGCGGGACAGCCGTAAAGACCGTGGATATACTGAGGCGCTGTCTGGGAATAGATGATGTGTGTTATGGCAGAGAGGGCATGAGCACGAGGGGCAGAGAGATAGGTGTGCATGCTGTCAGAGCCGGGGATATCGTGGGCGATCACACCGTGCTCTTCGCAGGTCCAGGAGAAAGGATAGAGATCAAGCACCAGGCGCACAGCAGATCTGCATTTGCTACAGGCGCCCTGAGAGCTGCAAGATGGGTTGTAACTGCTCCGCCAGGCGTCCACAGCATGGAAGAGGTGTTGGCTTCGAGTTGATCCGGTATAAGAACGCGGTCCTTTTGTTTGAGGATGCTGAGATCTCGCCAGTATCGACCGAACAGAACCCGGTGGGCATTTGTTCATCCTGCGACGGCGATCTCATAAGTCTGGGTTATTACAGGCATGCAGATAGATGGATGGTCGCAGCGAGATGTAGCGGATGCTCTCAAGCTATTCTCATGGTATACAGCGATGACTGGTCTTGGATAGAGGATCGCCCGCTCTCAATCGAAGAGCAGAACCGGAGATCCACCCTCAAGGTGTCAGAGGTGCCTCTCGAGAGGCTCGAGGTGGTCTTCACGCCGGCCGAGATCAGGGATATGCTCGCATTCCAGGAGGGTAGGCCCTACCTTCGCCAGAATATCTACAGAGCCAAGGCAAAGCTAGATAGATTCGAAAGGCTTTTCGGTATCCGGATCGAGCTGTGACTTTTTATAGAAAACCTTCATGGCCTACTGGCCACTTATGAGAATGAAAATGGTGGAGGCATTTTCATACCACAGACTCATGAGCAACAGCTCAGCGATGGGAATGAAAATGGTTCGGGGACATTTTCATACCAAATGCTCATGACCGAAGGCCACCCATGCGAATGGATTGGTTCGGCATTTTCGTATCAAAAGTTATTCGAGACAGCAAGAAGGGAAATTTCATCTTCTCCTGCGAGATCTCATAGGAGCATGCCAGATATCTCTATAATATCAGGATCGAAATCGGATCAGCATATCGTAGACAGAATCATAAGCGTGCTGAATGAGAACGGCGTCAGCTACGAGCACAGAGTTATATCGGCACACAGAAACCCCAGGGATTTGGATAAGTATATAGAAAACACAGATGCGAAGGTCTTTATAGCAGTCGCGGGCATGTCGGCAGCCCTGCCAGGGGTTGTAGCAGCCAGAACAGACAAGCCGGTTATAGGCGTGCCTGTAAGCGGGAAGCTTCTCGGAATAGATGCCCTTCTCTCGATAGTGCAGATGCCCCCGGGAGTGCCTGTGGCCTGTGTTGGAATAGATGCGGGGGAGAACGCTGGCTTGCTGGCTCTGCGGATACTAAAATCATGAAGATATCTATTTATACCAAGGAGGTAAGAAAACAGCCAAAGGTGGGATTAGGATGTACAAGCGTATTTTGATTGCTACAGATGGCTCAGATAAGTCCAGGCTGGCTGCGCAAGAGGGTGTAGAGCTTGCGAAGGCTTTGGGCGCAGAGGTCCTAGCGCTTTACGTTGTCAACGAGGTCGTTATAGCGAGCGCTGTAAGGCAGCTGGGCGCCGATAGGAAAGAGGTGGAGACAAAGCTCCAGATACAGGGAAAGAAGGCTGTCGATGACATAAAGGAGATGGGCGACAAGATGGGCGTCAAGGTCGAGCCCATCATAAGAATCGGAGCACCTGCGAATGTCATAATAGATACAGCCAGAACAGAAAACGTTGATTGCATCGTTATGGGCAGCCATGGTGAGAGCGGCGTCTCGAAGCTCCTCATTGGCAGCGTGGTCCAGAAAGTGTTATATTGGGCAACAGTTCCTGTGCTGGTAGTGAGATAAATGACTGGCGGAGAGTTTGTAATAGCTGATTCGATGGTGTTTGGCGCATTTGCAGTTGTATTTGTTGTGGGAACGCTTCTTGCCTATTTGGTGATAAGCCTCATAGGCGGCAGCTGAGGTCGGAGTGGAGGCGCGCGTCTTTTAAAAGACTGCCGCCTCATGTTAACGTTTTTATATTTGCGAAGAGCTGAGAGCGAGTTTAGCGCGTTGGTGACATCTCTTCTGCGATGGTTTATAGCTCTACAGAGCATAATCCCGTGAGGGCATTCTGACATCATACCGGTGATAAAGAAGATGAAGAAGATATGGATCCATGATGAGACAGGATCATTCCATAACTACCTGCCGCCCGGATGCGAGATATGCCGGAGAGGAGCATCTCTTGTGCTCTTCGTGACGGGCGTCTGTAAAAGAGGATGCTTTTACTGCCCGATCTCAAAGGAGCGAATGGGTAGTGATACACTATTCGCGAATGAGCGGCAGGTCTCAAATCTCAGCGATATTCTGGAGGAGGCGGAAGCGATCGACGCTCTCGGCACGGGTATAACAGGCGGCGAGCCTCTCCTGAGGCTGGATCTCGTTCTGGAGTGCATTCGCATGCTAAAACAGCATTTTGGAGAGAAGCACCACATCCATCTTTACACCGGAACCATACCGGAGAAGGGCGTGCTCTCAAGACTTCGCGACGCTGGCCTGGATGAGATAAGAGTGCATCCGGATCTCTATCACGAGGACGCGCGTCTCGAGGAGGCCCTCCGATTTGCCAGGGATCTAGGCATGGAGTCCGGTGTCGAGATCCCAGCGATCTCGCCTGCTCCGTGGATCGCGAAGGCCGTGGCCCAGGCCGATGGTTTTCTGAACATCAACGAGCTAGAGTTCTCCGAGACCAACGCGGATATGCTGAAGGCCAGAGGGTTCTCTATATCTGCAGATTCCTCCGCTGCGATCGGCTGCGAATCGATTGCCAGATCCTTCATGAGTTACGATATCAAGCTTCATTACTGCACATCTCTCTTCAAGGATGCGGTCCAGCTGAGAGAGCGATTGAAAAGGCGCGCCAAGAAGACAAAGCGATCCTTCGATATCCTGAGCGAGGATGGCACAATATTGGTCGGAACTATCACGGCGCCGGATTTGTGGGAAGCTGTTAGAATTCTATCAGATCTGGGGGTACCTGAGAGCATGTATGCGATCGGCAGTGGCGAGATCGAGATCGCAGCATGGATTCTCGAGGATATCGCTGAAGAGATTAAGAGATCGGGATGTGACGCATACATAGTTGAGAGGTATCCCACGGAGAGCAGGCTCGTCGTGGAGAGAATACCTTTATAAGCTATCGCTTCCTTCTCTATGGCCGGTGAGCTTGCTGGATGGAGAATGCTGAGGAGAGAATTCAGGAGCGGCTGAGGAATTATCTGAAGCGTGATGGCATAGGAATCAGAAAAGCGGTGCTGAAGTTGTTCTTGAGCGATTCGTCTTTTACGACCGAGGACATCTTCACATATCTTGAGAAGGAGGGGTTCAACGTAAGCTATCGCGGCGTCTCCGCTATGGTAGGACTCATGAACACACGCTTGGGAATTCTCAGCATAGATGTGTCCGGGGACCACAACGTCTATTCGTTGAAGAACGACCACAAAATGATAGTGAAATCGGTGCTTGAGAACTACTAGTTTCAGATGATCCTCAGTCGAAGAGATGTCAGAAAATTGATGGATTTATTTTCAATTTGGCGGTTCTCCCCTTTTCATTCTTCTAATATATTTGGGGAGCACTATGTCAGCGGCGATGTTTATCGCCCGTAGACCTAAGTGTACCAGTGGATTTGATGTCATTCGCTCCTTGTAGAGGCTGTGAAGGCGCTTTAAATGTCGTAGGTTATACTCCATGCAGGTACCAACCAACTCCCAGTGCTCCGGCAGTGCGTTATCCTTTCCGAGGCCTCTATACTCGCCGAGCTTTGTTCCCGCCATGGGTGTGAAGAAGAGCGGCAGCATGAGGCCTGTGTAACCCCTGAGAGACTCTACGAGCTCCGTGGTTCTGACAACGTCCTCAGCGGTTTCGCCAGGCAGACCCAGAACAAGGCTTGCGACCGGGATCCAGTTCTCCTCGTGAAAGAGCGCATAGCATTCCCTCACGATCTCAGGCCAATTCTCAGGAGATTCGGGCAACGCCTTTCTGGGCATATGCATCTCCAGCATCCTGCAGCTTCCCGTCTCTATTCCGATCCAAGCAGACATATATCTCTGATCGCTTCCGACACCGACGATCTCTGAGACGCTCCTGAGAAGCTCCATCGATTGATAGACCGTTGCAAGGCTCAGGTGTGAGATGTCTATTGTGGCTGGAGAGAGATGCTTAACGCTCCTGAACAGCTTCTGGACCTTCTCCGGATCGGGGCGCATGCCATTTGATCCATATGTAAATACATCCTCAGAATGAAGTAGAACATCGCGCACGCCGGCCCTGAGGTTCACCTTGACATCCTCAAGTATGTTAGCTATAGGCCGATGCCTGAGGGAGCGCATCGTTGGCGAGCAGAACGTACAGCCGCGCCAGCATCCCCGTCCTATCTCCACAATGCCTGCGATCGTGGCGCCTTTATTTACCGGAATCGAATCCCCAGCAACAGCGGATCCGTGGATGACCCTCGGAACCCTCTCACCATTCAAGATGGCCTTGCATATCCTGGGAAACTCGCTCTCACCCTCGCCTATGTAGATGTGATCGACCCCCACATCTTCATCTGCAAGCTCCCATGCACCATTGCCACCAACCACTATAACAGGATCGTGTCTTTTTATTAGAGGATGATTTATAAGTTTTAAAAATTTGTACCTGTTGTGAGGCGGCCCTTTATTTATTATATCCTCGATCTCGCGCACTGCTATCTTGCCCATGGGGTCGTCGTGTGTTATGCCGACGATCTCTGTATCATTTCCAATGAACCTATCGAGATGCTCTGGGTGCGCGACCACAACCTCGTCTTGGGAGAAACCAGCATCTAAGAGAGCAGCCTCTACTTTTCGCATGCCACATGGTGCATATAATGCCCTCCCCTCTCGGTCTGCTTCGACCGGCGGACAGAATAGCGCCCTCAGTATAAATTCGGGCATAACAGCTCTCGGCATTATAGCAGCGAAACCAAGGAGCACACCTCCATTGTAGGAGGACATCATCGTCGGATCGCTGGTGAGGACGATCTTCTTTCCAGACATCTTAAATCCGGTTCTTGGAGATAGGATATAATACTGTTTGTGGGGGCCTCTTGCAATGGCAGATTTGTTCTGTATTGAGTATCGACCTGGCCGATCCTCAGGCCGCTGATGAACCCGCGAATCGCTTGCAGTGACCGATTTGTTCTGCATTGAATATCGACTTCGTGGACTCTACTCACCGAATAGTTTCACAGGAATGGCCGTATCTGAGTATGGGAGACTCCAGTCGTCAGGCCGGAGGAGTTGACGGCACGATACTTAACGAATCCTAGGTGGTTCAGATGCCTCTGAACTCGAATTAGACGAGCGCACGACCGAAGCGGACGAACGGTAAGTAAAAGCCACCGACCGGAAATTGTAATAACATACAATGGCCTTTCTGGCGCTAAAATGGAGTTCGCAGATCTGTACCCATTTGCGATGGCGATGATCATCGGAGCTCTCATCGGAATAGAGCGACAGAAGAGGCTTATCGAGGAGGGGAGCAGGGGCGTGGCAGGCCTTCGGACCTTCACTCTGATAGCGCTGCTCGGGGCTCTGGCCGCCGATCTCTCCGATATCTTCGGGGATCTTTTTATAGTGATCTCCTATGCCAGCTTTATAGTCCTCGTTGCCGTGGGGTATTCCACGGCCTCAAGGCTCCTCGGCTGGCTTGACTTCACATCCGCGGTTGCTGCAGCCATTACATTTCTGCTAGGAGCACTCTGCTACTATGAGGATAGCATATTGCTTGCCCTATCGCTCTCAATTCTCACAACCGGAATTCTGGCGATCAGAAAGGTCGCCCATCGATATGTGGAGACCATAAGCGATACAGAGCTGCTCGATACGCTCAAGATGTGCCTGGTGGCTGTTGTAATACTGCCTCTCCTTCCCGATCGAGCGCTGGACCCGCTTGATGTCCTCAACCCCAGGAGGATATGGATGATGGTGGTCCTTGTCAGTCTCATAAGCTACCTGGGCTACATACTGATGAAAATCCTGGGGGATGATAGGGGAATCACGCTGACCGGCATTCTGGGCGGGATAGTCTCCAGCACAGCTGTAACTATGAGCATGGCATCGGATGTGAGGGCGCAGAGACAATCGGTGCCATCCGCGGTATTCGCCACAACCATCGCAAGCTGTACTATGTTCCCTAGGTTGCTCTTGATAGTGGCTTTTGTCAACCCCACTCTTCTGATCCCGCTCTCGATCCAGCTCGCTTTAATGGCATTCGTTGGCATTGTCCTGGCATACATCGGCCGAAATAAGGCAATCTCTACAGAGAGCCGGATCGCGCACAAGGATCCGTTCAGATTGATACCAGCATTGAAGTTCGGGGCTTTATTCGCTTTAATACTGTTTGTTACAAAGCTCGCATCTCTTCGCTTGGGGGATGCAGGAAGTTATGTCGCCGGCATAATCTCCGGCCTGGCTGATGTGGATGCTGTGGTTTTAGCCATGGCAACACTTGCACCTGGCAGCATCAATATCGAGACTGCGGTCATTGCGATTATGCTTGCAGCCATCACGAACACATTGCTCAAGCTCTCCATAGCTTTTGTCATGGGCAACCTGGAGTTTGGTATGAAGATGGCCAAGGTCTTTATACCCATGGTGGCCGCCGGTGTCATCATGCTATTATGGTACAGCAAGACAATTCCCTTTTGGATGTAAATATGCCCGACTTGGCAACGTGTTTATGACAGATGGGTATGGCTAGCGAATACCCGCGAATTCAGTCGTGTGATGAAGCGTTCCCCCCCAGGCAAGTTATCGAAAAGCGCTCATTACCGAAGATATCTCATGTGGATGAAAACGCTACGGAGGTATTTTTCATACCAAACCGTCATGACAAAACGCTCAGCAGGTGGACGTGTCCGAATAAGGATTAAGTGTTTCTGATAAGGGGTAAAGGTCCAAATCTCTGGCCTCAGCGTTTATGCGGACAAGATCGCAGCAGGTAATGAAAATTGTTAATGGTTTGGAGGCATTTTAGCACCAAACCTTCATGGCCTAAAGAGCCACCTCTTGGAATGAAATGGTCCGGAGACATTTTCATACCCGATGGGATAAACCTCAGCATGTTCGATGCAGCATCAAAATCATGGAACGATCGGATGATAGCGATTTTCAGAGTTCGCCTAGGATATGAAGAGCCATAAAGTATCTCTCAGTAGCTGGTGCGCTCGAGCCGCTGTGGTGAGACAAATGTATTTTATTTAAAAGCTAAGCTCGAGCTATACAATTCGGAGACATCGGCCAGGCCAGCTCGATCTCCGTTGGGTATAAGCATGTATGTTGTATTGTCGGTAAATACAATGACGTAACCATCTTTTGGAATAGCGTTGTATCCATGGGTTACGAGCAAGAACGCCAGATCTACAGATGTCATCAGGGGATCATCATATGAGTATAACAGTCCTGCCAGTTCTGAGTTTATACCGCCAGATGCTGGTACTAAAAGCAACAGCATCACGCCAACAACTATTCCATGCCTATACACCATTTGTCTCACCGTATGATAGTACTCATTATCGATATTTAAGCATACACGAACATATAATCAGTATGTAAGGTCAATACAGATCTTACCTAAGAACGATCAGTTCCTGTGCTGTGTTGAATAATCCGAGGCGATGGAGGATTCCTAAAACCCACCCTTTTGATATAAAATATTGTTAATACAAGTACGCTGTAACACGCGAGCATCCTTAGATATGATGATCCGCTGATGAAATGAGGTTTATAGGAATCCTTGATGCAGTCGCTAGATACCGCTTAGTATCAAAATTTTGATTCGTATGAATTGGCCCTCTGCTGCTGGATTTCCGAATATTATTCAACATAGCAGAGAGATAGCAACCTATTTAAGGATTTATCGTTAGATAATATCTGCATGAAGAGTATGGTGAAGATTTTTATCGATCATGAGCAACTGCTGAAAGTTATGAATATTCTCACAGAGGTTGGTATAACTGGCTTTTACATCTACGAGTACAAGGGCATGTCTCCGAGCGTGTGGAAGGATTTCCGTCTGCGAGAGGATCCAGAGATGACGCTTGATGCGATAAGAAACTTCTCCGAGCCGGGAGTAAGCGTCAATACCGTTGTCAGCTCGAACAAGTGCGAGCGCCTCGTCCAGAGTCTGGAGCAAGGTTTAAAGGGAAAGAGGTTTACAGTTATCATACAACCAGTAACATCGATAAAGGTCAGAGGAGATTAAGTTTAATGCAGAATATGAAAGATGAGGTCGAGTCAGCCCTCGAGTCGATAAAGAACGTGCTCAGGATAGAGGGCGGAGATGTAGAGCTTGTGGATATAACAGATGGTGTTGTATATGTAAAGCTCACGGGAAGCTGTGCAGGATGTCCGTTTTCCCAGCTGACACTCAAGAACTTCGTGGAGCGTGAGCTTAAAAAGAATGTGAGTGGTGTGAAGGCTGTAGAGGCGGTATAGCTCTACTGCCTTACAGCTTGCTGTGATATTCTGATCTAAATTCGAAGAGCTACGAGGTAATATCTGTGTATCCAAATAAGAAGATCCAGTCCCTTATAGGCACGAGGATACAGGTTGAGATGAAGGGCTCTCAGAGGCATGTCCTCGAAGGAATACTGAACAGCGTAGATGAATATCTTAACCTGCATCTCCTGGAGACAGTCGAGATCGTCAACGGAGAGAGGACGAGGTCCCTGGGATCCGTGATCCTTCGGGGGAACAACATAATCCTGATCAGCCCGGTTGAATGAAGCTGGAGGGTGCGATGATAGAGAAGGCGCTGGAGTACATAAGATCCAATGAGGGTGGAGTTCTCCAGAGCGATCTCTGGAAGGCCCTTGGAATAGACTCACGAAAATGCTCTAGGATTGTGGCCAAGCTGCTCAAGGACGGCCTCATAACCAGAGATGAGGAGATCGTTGATGGCATCAGAACATACCGGCTCAGGGCCGTGGAAAGGCCAAAATGCTCTGATAGATTCACTCCTCTCATGGCCGCGGATCTCTTCGACCCCTGCGCTGGATGTGCTGATGAGTGCATACCTGAAAGATGCCCCAAGCTGAGCGAATGGCTCTTTGCCCTCGCGTTCAGCAAGAGCAGCGGTCAGAAACCACACGCTACGGCCAGCCTCTGAATAATAGCTGTAGCAAAAGATCAGCGCCTCCGATATAGGGAAGCTGATCAGCTGCGTTACATACACCTTCGTCAACCACTACAGCCTAAAGGCCGGAGCTTGTCGTTCGATATGCTCGGAGGTTGTATATCCGAGCATAATCTCTTAGCCGGAGAGGCCCTCCAACAGGAGGGAACAAAATATTCTAGATATTCCAGAGACTCACGCTGCCTGGCAGCGCCAATATGCGGCCGTTCGCCAACAGGGAAACAAAGGAACAAATATTCTAGATATTCCAGAGACAGCTGCTGAGAGAAGGATTTTGCGATTTACGGTGCTATTTGGAGACCTGTCCGGATAAGCGCTGAGGCCAGAGATTTGGACCTTTACCCCTTATCAGAAACACTTAATCCTTATTCGGACACGTCCACCTGCTGAGCGTTTTGTCATGACGGTTTGGTATGAAAAATACCTCCGTAGCATTTTCATCCACATTGCTGACCTTCAGTCATGAGCGTTTTTGGCCTTGGTCGGCTAAGATCTCAGTATAAGATAGAAGAGCCTTGATGCTGGTTTATCGGCGCCATTTACTATTCGCCAGGTCGGCACAAAAATCGTAAATATATTGAGCGTGGTTCAGCCAGAAAGGAGGTTTATATGGATTTAGAGGATTTGATAAAAAAGATAGACAAACGGCAGATGGTTCTCATCCCCGTTGCCATATTGGTTTTATCTATCATAATTCTGGCCACTACATATTACACGACTGGCTCACCGGTCAGAATGGGAATCGAGTTCACGGGTGGAACGCTCATAACGGTTCCAGCTGACGCGCCGGAGTCTGAGGTGATGGGCAAGCTTGAAGGTTATGAGATATCCGAGTTCAGACGTGTGGGAAGCAGGTATAACATACAGCTTCCTCCGATGGACTCTGAGGAATACAAGAACCTCGCAAGGACTGTTAATGAGAGGTTCTCAGATGCCGAGATACGCTACATAGGGCCTGTGTACAGCAAGCAGCTCCAGAGCGATGCTCCAAGATACTTGCTGATTTCGTTTCTTCTGATGGCGATTGTGGTCTTTTTTGTATTCCGTCAGCCGATCGTATCTGGAATCGTGGTGCTATGCGCCCTTGCAGATATCATAATAGCAGCAGGAATGATGACCGCGGTTGGTGTTAAGCTATCGCTCGGCACAGTAGCGGCTCTGCTCATGCTGATAGGTTATTCTGTGGATACCGACATACTTCTTACTGTGAGGGTCCTCAAGAGAAAGGGCCCCATAAACGAAAAGATAGTTGGTGCTATGCGAACCGGACTTATTATGACATCGACAACGCTCTCTGCAGTTATCGTGCTGATACTCGTATCGAGCATACTCTATCTCATAGCCCCGACATTCACGAAGATCAATATAATTTCGGACATCTCAGTGGTGCTGTTCTTCGGCCTACTTGCTGATATGATGAACACCTGGATAACAAATGTACAGGCGCTGCGCTGGTACATTCAGCGGAATCCCAAGCTGGCCAGAGGTGTTAAGAGATGAGCCTGGCAGGTAACATTTCAAAGGATCCAAGGGTTATTATTTACATCATAGCTGTGATACTCTCGCTGGTATTCATTCTCACCCCGATACCAGGGTATCTCGGAATGAACTCGGGTCTGAAGTACGGCTTGGACCTGGAGGGCGGCTCCTGGCTCCAGCTCGAGCTCGAGGGTGCGATAGTTCAGCTCGATGTTGATCCGATTAAGATCCTGGAGAACGAATTTCAGGGTGCTTGGAGGATAGAGGAAATCGCCAGAAGGGGCAGCAATTATGTCATAACCATAGATGGTAAGGTCCCAGAGACCCTGCCCGACGACCTCGGCTATCCGGGATCGAAGGTACTTGTGAGGGAGAACACCACAAGGATCACTCTGCCGGCATCTCCTGAAGGAGTTATTGTAAACTATCTCAAAACCAAACTCGATGCGGACGTCAAGATCGTGGGATTGGAGCCGGTGCGTTACGAGATAAGATCTAATGTAAGCCGCGAGCGTCTCGACTCGATCCTATCAGAGGTCGGTGGGAGGGTAGCTCCTGGCGAGGACGCATTCATAAGCGGTCTCACTGTTGAGACCGTCGATGAGACCAAAGAGGTACTCGACAAGAAGCTCAACCGTCTAGGCCTCAAGGACATAAAGGTCAGAGTCATAGACAACAGATTCATCACAATAGATCTGGCCGGCGTGAATGTCTCGACAGCGGAAGAGGTTGTTGGCAAGCCCGGAAAGTTCGAGATAAGGATTCAGGTCGGGCCGAATGAGACAAGGCATGTTGTCTATGGGGATGCTGTGGAGTCGGTGGATCTCCCGCGTGGGGACAGGAGTGGAATGTGGGGTGTGCCGTTCACGCTCTCTGAGGAGGGCGCGCTTGCTTTCCAGCGGATAGCTAAAGAGGTTGGAGCAACCAGAAACCCCAAGGCACATGAGATCTCGATGCACCTCGACAAGGAGATGATATTCAGTGCGCCTCTCGCGCCCGACCTTGCAGCAGCGCTTGATAAAGCTCCAATGAGAAACCTCGTCGCGGAGGTCGGTGCAGGAGATGCTGGATCTAGGAAGGCAAAGGAGCTCTACATACACCTGAGAGAGGGCGCGCTGCCAGTGAACGTCAGAATCATAGGTTCGGGCCAGGTAGATGCTGCGCTTGGATCACAGTTCAAGTTCCAGGTGGCGCTAGCTGGAATACTAGCAATACTTGCCGTCGGCTTCATGGTTTACTACAGATATAGAGAAAGAAGGATCGTTCTTCCGATCGTCTGCACATCCTTCAGCGAGGTCATCATGATGCTCGGCATATGGTCGGCAGCCGGCTGGCAGCTAGATCTCGCAAGCATTGCAGGCATAATAATGGTGATAGGTACCGGAGTAGACCATCTCTTCATAATAACAGATGAGCTCCTGCATGGAGAGCGGGTGGCGGATAAGGTTGAGCAGGAGGCCAAGGGGGTTCTCCTGACCGGCAAGATCTACCTTGCGAGGCTATCTCGTGCCTTCTACATCATTCTGGGTGCAGCAGTTACTACTATCGCTGCCATGATCCCGCTGCTCTGGATGGGATTTGGCGCGCTCATGGGGTTCGCCCTCATAACCATAATCGGGGTTATGATCGGCGTGGGCATTGCAAGGCCCGCCTACGGAAGGATTATAGGCTACATCCTTGGCGAGGCTGCATAAAGCGGGCCGGCATGCCCGCCAACCCATTTTTTTAATGCTAGAATTAGACTTGATCGCAGCCTTGGCTCTTACACAGGAGCTGAGACAGAGGGGAAATTTTCATCTAAGCCTTTTACTACTAAGAATCTCGAATAGTTACAGGACGCCAATGCGCGCACTACTTCCAGATTAAAGTCGATAGTATGGAATCTAGAACAGCATCGAATACAGGAAAGAGGGAAGCCTGAAAATAAGATAGAGGTTGTGTATACACTGCCTTCGACTTAGGGCCTGCAAGACGATCTCAATCCACATCTTCTCTCTGAGCTGCGAACTCGCCGGACGCGCGAATGCGTTTAGGAGAATCCGCTTCCACTGCTATGTATCCTGAAGATCTCCCCCTCATCGATATCTATCCTGCTGCCCAGTATGCTCTGGGCGGTCCAGATGTTCGTCTTGGTATGGCTCGATATCTCCCGCACAGTGAACTCGCCGCCTGCTAACGCTAGATACGGTATCAGCTGGTCTGCGAGATGCACATCAACCGCTGCTTTTGATCTCAGCTCATCCAGAAGCCCCAGAGCGGCTTCCCGCCCGACATCTTCAGCTCTAACACCCCTTTCGCCAAGAGCGCTTGAGCCCTTGAACCCCGACCAAAGTGTTATCCCGCTCCCGGGAGATGGTGCGCTTACCACTTCGAGATCTATACTGGCATCGTATCCGTTCTCCCTCAAAAGCTCCAGAGCCGCCTCGGCCTGCCGCCGCGCAACGTGCTCCGGAAGGGATCCGCAATGTGAGATGCCGAGAATATTCGAGTCCAAACGATCCAATCTGGCCGGCCTGAGCCTGGACGGCTCGGTTCGAAGCAGCACAATCCCACCGCCTCTTGGATAATAACCGCGACTCTCGCATGCGAACTCCGCTATAACCCCGAAGAGGCTTATTGCGGGAAGAGCTACATTCTTCAGGTAATCAACAGTCGGGCTCCACCTCACGTCAGTTCCTCCTTTAACCCTCAAAGTCACAGGCCCCTCGGCTGCGCTCAGGGCCGGAAGTATGCATTGAATCAGAAGGGTGACGCTTCCTGCGGTGCCTATGTCTATATCATATGTTCCAGCGGATATCCTGCCCGGCACGAACTCGATCTCTCTTGATTCCAGCTGGACGCCTCTCGTCTCAGCTCTGGCGATCTCTGCAAGCGCCTGGATGGCTCTCACATGCTGAGCTGCTAGACCAGGCTTCGGCCTGTTGCGACGGATGTTCTCTATCCTGACCGGCCTGCCGGTGACTGCAGAGAGGGCCACCGATGTTCTTACTATCTGTCCTCCTCCCTCACCGTAGGACCCGTCAATCACAATCATCGCTATTACTGCCTCACAGCTTCATCGTATTCTCTGAGAAACTCGTCGCACTGATCTATTATCCTAGCTGTTGCATCCCTGATGACGTCCAGCGGATCGCCTCCTCTGGTCTTGAGCCTGAAGACGGGATTGTCCATTACAGGAAACTTGACATCGTAAGTTGCCACCATAACCCTGTCATCTTTAAGCAGCTCGCTTCTCAGGAGGTTCAGCAGCGTGTGCCGTTCGCCCTCGAACTCTATCCTCAACTCATCCTCCGTCTTCTTCAGAATCTTCAAGTTCAAGATACACCACCTACACGACTCCAGTGCCGTAATACGAGCTGAGCTTTCTCGTCTCGGTGCGTTTACATTCTACACATTCCAGACGATTGTCTTTTTTGATCAGAGGAGACATGCAGCTGTTGCAGTAAGCTTTTATAACCCCGAGCTCCTCGGATTCCGTTGAGAGCCTGTGCTGTCGGGCATCGATCACCTTCGCCCTTATGATATCTCTGGGACTGAACATCTGTTTCAGATCCTTGACGTAGGAGCTCTTCACATTTGATATGTGTATTGTGGCATCCTGTTCCGGAAGGGGTCTGGACTCATAACCCTTCTTGAATGCGAGCGCTACTATCACAAGGTTCTCTTTGACATCCAAAACCTCTCCCACAACGATATCCCCATTCTCGATCCGCGGAAGCGCATTGCTTCTGGGTATCACGCTAGCCTGACGGCTCTCAGGGTCGATATCGACTATGCCCGTGATCGAAGCGTATATGTTGCCACCAGCTACATAGGTATCGTGGCCGGGCACGAACTCCTCGGTCGAGCCTATCCTGTCGCCAGGCAAGACGAGAGTTCTCTCCATATGCTCTATCTCCTTGACTGTGCTTGACATCTACAGCTACTTGCATACAATCCTATATAACTCAACCTCTATCCATTCGACGTCCTTTCTGTGAAATTCGAATGTCCTTTTAATTGGAATCCTGGATTTATAAACCTCCTCGACCCTGCAGGGGGAAATAAAGCTCTGGACGAAGCTCAAGCTTCCTGCGTTGTGAATGCTGTAAACGACATCCGCTATCTCCACGGCCTTTCTGAGAAATGCGCGATCTCCCCGGCTGGCGATCTGGGCGCCGAATGGCGGGTTCATGACGACGGTCTCAACCCTGCGAAACTCCATCCTCTCCACATCACCCAGGATGAAATCGACATAAACACCGAGCTTCTCCGCATTCTCCCTTGCGACTCTCAGCGCCTCACGGTCTATATCCACGCCCGCCGCCCTCGCACCAAGGAGCGCTGCCCCTATGGCGAGAATGCCAGTACCGCAGCCAAGATCGAGAACCCTGGAGAGCTCGTTCCTCATGTAAGCTGTGTAGAGCATATCGGCAGCTAGCCGGGGAGGTGTCATGTACTGCTCCATCGCTGCAGACGGCCGCGGGAAGCCCTTTATCTGCTGCAGCATGATCTCGAGCTGCCTCTTTCTCATCGATCGCGCCTCTTAGAGAGATGCCATATCATTTGTATTGACCGAGAGCACAAAGTGAAATGATGAATTTGCTGTGAATTGCTTTGCGAATATATTTGCTGATGTGTTACCTGTACAGGACATGTCCGAATAAGGATTAACTGTTTCTGGCATGCAGAAGCGGTAAAGCTCCAAATCTTTGCCTAAGCGCTAATCCGGACAGATCCTCCGTACGAGAGCTATTGATACTGCCGAGTACAAAATAACCTGTTTCCGCTGGGCAAGAGTCGATAGTTCCCATAGTCAATATGGATGTCATAAAGTATGTGCAGTGTCGCTCATTTTTCACAGCACGCCCAGGACCACATGCAGTATCGCGTACGCGGTACCGACCAGTGCGATCAATCCCACCACGATCTTCGCTGTGAGCCGGTTCTTCCAGCTCTCCTCCCGCGTTTCGATATCAACAGCCGCGCTCTCCTTTGATTCGTAACTGAAATCTTGGCCGGCCTCAGCGGTTTTCGCGCTGAGCATATCCTCTATTGGGATATCGTAGAGATCATCGAATCTCTCTACGGTGATTGGCTGCTCTGCTTTTTTATAAACTTGGATCGATGGTGCTGTGGCGGACACGAGCATCGTTTGCACGGGCACTATAGAGGATTGCTCGATAACCGCATCATCTTTCGATCTGTAGGTGTTAATACTACTCGATCTCGAGAGATCCACCTCCATAACGGGAACCTCTCTCACCTCTGATACGCTCTCCTTCTGCCTCTGAATTCTCTGCATATTTCCGACGGGCCCCATCTCCATCAGGTTCATGGACTCGTCCCACAGGTAGATCCAGCCGGTCTTGTCTATCTCCGAGAGCAAACGCTCTGAGATCGCCCAGCCGATTGCCATGAGAGCCTTTCTGTGGGCGCCGTAGTTGAGTATGTCCGATGGGCTCATGCCAGGCACTATCTCTGATCTGCTCACCCTCTCGATGGTCTCTGCGATCTCCTCAAAGCCGGATGCCCTGAGATGCTCAGCAGCTCTTTTCAGATTAGGCGAGGTGTCCCTTCTCTGTCTGTCACCATCTATGGCACCATTTATTGCGACGAGAGCATCGTGCATCTCCTTATACGATCCGGGATCCTCCGCGAGATCCCGAATGCTTCCCATGAGATATTCGCATGCAACCGAAACCATCTTGAGTATTCGCCATGGCTCCTTTGTGTAGAGATCTATGCTCCAGAGCTCCTTCATCCCCTCTAGACAGCGGACGAGAGCGGCGACCTTAGATCTGTCATCGGATAGCGTGTAGGCTATGGTGCTCTCGAGCGCTGATATCGACCTCTCGCACAGCGCGACAGCCTCGTCGTGGCGCGGATCCGCGCGAAGCTTCACCAAGTAAGATAACGACCTCGCCTGGCCTGCGGCTGCTTTTAGCTCTGACAAAAGTATCTTGGGGTGATGCGCGAGCTCGCTGTAGTAGTCGGATGCTCTCGAATACAGCTGGGAGGCTTGCTTTTGATCTCCATCCTCTGCATATTTCCTGGCGATGAGGCTGCAGGTGGCCGCGAGAGACGCGACTCCATTTGGATAAGCAGGAAGCATCTCTCTTCGTATGAGCTTGATGGCGCGCTCCAGAGCGTCTCTGGCAGATTCCGGATCGCCTTTCTCCAGATACAGCCGGCCGATATTCGAGAGAACTATGCCTGCGTTGTGGTTCTGGCCGAGATCCTCGAAGATCGAGAGGCTTCTCTCAAAACATCTCTCCGACTCACCCCAGCGCCCCATCTCGGCATAGACCCTGCCCAGCCGGCTCAAAAGCCAGGCCGCGCTCCTACGATCTCCCAGATTCTCGAACATCCTAAGGCTCTTCTCGTAGTATAAGACCGCGAGCTCCCTCTCCTCCATCTCCGCGTACACCCTTCCGAGAGAGCCTGTCATCTGAGCAACGCCGAACTCATCCTTCAGTTTCTCAAAGCCCTTCAGAGCCTTGAAGTAGCATTCCACAGCCCTATCCCATTGGTAAGCGCGCCTGTATGCAGACGCCAGATTCCCCATCACATGCGCGACACTGCTCGGATCGCCGGCGTGCTCGAACCCCTCGAGCGCTCTCTTGTAATACAAAATCGCCTTGTTCAGATCGCCCTGCTGGGCGTAGACCTGGCCGAGGTTGTTCATAAGGACGGATCGCACATGTGGCTCCTGCGCGATCGAGAGGGCCTTTGAGTAGCATTTCAGCGCGACATCTTGTATGTTAGCCTTCCTGCATATGTCGCCGAGCCTCTTGAGCTCGTAGATGTTTTCCAGGCAATCTGAGAGCTCGCGGCATAGCTCATCATCGATCTCGCCATCGAGACAGCTCTGCAGAAGCTTCGCAACCAGGCCCGCGCACCTCCCCTCTATAGCTCTCGGCTCGATCTCGCGAAGAGCGCCGGTGCCCCTCGAGAACGATTCGAATATCTCATGAAGCACTACTAATTGGTCCATCAGTATATCAACTGAGTTATATCTTTAAATAGTTTTTGAATGGCTGTGATTCTACGAATTATATTTCATAGAAAATTTTAAAATTTTTCAACGCGCTTTGATGTGAACATAATATATATTATTTTATTATTATTTTTTGATGTATCTTGTCAAGCTAAAAATAAAATTTGTTTCCCCACATCCCACCGGAGCGGGAAGATCTTAAGCATATAGTTCCAGCTGGTATTCATGAGCCTGAGATCGTTCTTAGAGGAGCTTCGCGTGGCAGGCGTTCTTGAGATGGTGGATGAGCATGTCTCCACCGAATATGAGCTGGCAGAAAGGGCTGCTGGGCGAGGCCCGATGCTGTTTAACAATGCCGACGGACACAGATGCTGCATAAACATACTAGGCAGCAGAGAGCTGCTCGCCAGAGCTTTGAGGATGGATGCGAGAAATCTAGCGCAAGGCCTGGCCGGTGTGAATTACACCGGCTCTGTAAAAGAGGTCGATTCCTCCCCCTTCCAGGAGATCGTATCTGAGCCGGATCTGACAAGATTGCCGCTACTGAGACACTTTCAGGGCGATGGCGGGCGCTACATAACAGCTGGTGTTGTTGTATCCAGGCTCGGTGAGAGGATAAATGCATGCGTCCATAGACTCATGCTTTTAGATAGGAGAAGACTGGCGGCTAGGCTAGTTCCAGGGAGGCACACCCACCAGATGTACTGCCAGGCGCTTGAAAAGGGTACACGGCTGCCAATAGCGATCGCAATCGGTGTGGATCCGGTGGTCCTGATAGCAGCATCTACGAGGGTGCCTGAGAACAAGGAGTTCGAGTATGCATCTGCTCTCAGGGGCGATGCTGTTGAAGTTGTCGCTCTGGAGAATGGAGTGCGGGTGCCGCATGCTGAGATCGTTCTGGAGGGCTACATAACGAAAGAGCGAGCTCCAGAGGGGCCATTCGTCGATATCACAGGCACGATGGATCTTGTCAGAGAAGAGCCTGTCATAGAGCTGACTAGAATGATGATGCGGAGCGATGCGATATATCAGGCGCTTCTGCCCTCAGGCGGAGAGCACAGGATGCTCATGGGCATACCATACGAGCCGCTGATATACAGAGAAGCATCAAAGGTTGTCAGGGTTAAAAACGTCCTTCTAACAGAGGGGGGCTGTTCCTACTTCCATGCTGTGATACAGATAGAGAAGAGCGATGAGAGCGATGGGAAGAGGGCGATAGAGGCAGCGATGGCAGCGCACGGAAGTCTGAAGCATGTGCTGGTTGTGGACACAGATATCGATATCCATGATCCCAGAGAGCTGGAGTATGCGATAGCCACGAGGGTTCGTGGCGATGAGGATGTTTACATCTATAAAAATGTGAGAGGTAGCACGCTGGACCCGCGATCTGTCAACGGTATAACAACGAAGATAGGGGTCGACGCGACAGCAAAGCTCGATCGCCTCTGGAAGTTCAGGCGCATTGCAAGAGCCTGGTGATTTTGCGAGAAGACGAGCCGGCAGAGGCCAGGCTCTCTAAAACATCATCTATTTCATATCTTCCGCAAGCGCCACGCCCCTCAGGAAATGGCCCGCGGTTATTCCACCGCTCGCTATCTGCCTGATCCTTTTCTTGAGTTCTTCGATATCCGAACCGTTTATGGCCTTGTTGTAGATATCGCACATCTCCTCAGCATACATCTCCGTCTTCCATCTTGCATCTATGGCTATCGAATCTATACCAATGGAGATGATGCGGGGGATGTAATCCAAGAGACACGTCTCAACGCAGTTCAGTATGTTGGTCGCCTCGCCATCATGGTATACCGGAAAGATGCGCCCCTGATCCTGAAGCGCCACGAAATCTTTGTTGGGCAGATGATCTTCCGTGAGAGCGATCACAGAATTGCCCTGGACCATCAACTCGAGTTCTGGCCTTCTGCTAAGATCCGAGATTGTTGAGATATGCTCTTCCGACAGCTCCGGGGAGAGCGTCACAACCTTCAATTCCGAGAGCTCTCTAACAGCCAGAGAGTTCCAGACATTCAGACCCGCTCCTCCGAATATCTCGCATCCCGATCGCCTTGCGGCCTCAAAGGCGCCGAGGTTCTCGACCATGACCTTTCTCGGCCCGATCTCCGCGAGGATATCGCATGCTTTAGCCAGGAAACGATCCCGTGTGATCCTCGGCCACTTCCAGACCAGCTCCGCACGGTCCATGCACATCTCATGGGCGTCCTCCAGGAGGAGAGCTATCCGCTCGACCTGCGGCTCGAAATAGATCCTCTTCGCCTTGCCATCAAGCGCGCCTCGAAGCGCATCTATGGAGTTCACATAAACAGAGAGAGACAGGGCGCCGCTTCTTCTCCTCGAACGCTCGAGATCTGGAAGTTCGCCTGATATGCGAGATCTTTTATAAGCAGCCTTGAGCGTCTTCTCAGCCGCTGATATGATATCTCGACGGAACTGGTTCAGATTTGCAGGCGTCGTATAAAGACCCCCGGGATAATCGATCTCGATGGTTCTGAAAACAAACTGTGTCCCTCCAGTCCGTCTCATATGGGACTCGATTTGTGACGGCGTGAGAGGCAGCGTTCTCGCCGGCTCCATTCGAAAGCCCGCTCTTACAGAGAACTCCATATGACCAGATCTGCTGTCCAAAATAGCATGTGCCAGAGGCACATCATTCATTTCTATCCTAAGATCTATAGGAATCGGTGATCTTCCCTCGCTCATGATCATCTCGGCTTTCTTCTTCAGGCGAGATGATCTGGTTATGTATACATCCATTCCAGCCTTTGTTCCGGCAGGAGCTCTCAATTTGAATGTGCCGTTTTCCAGGCGAACCCTCTCCCTCACGACAAATCCGATCTCATTCGATCCGGATCGAATCACGATGCCGTCTCCCCGCTCCGGCAAGAGTCCCTCTGCATAAGATGTAGAGGAAGCCGAGACGGATGCGATGCCGTCCGAGTAATCCAGGACGGTGCCTATGAGAACACCTCTGTTGTCGGGCATCTCTCTGCCCATAACACTAGTTGCTCCCAGGATGTATCCCGCAGTGAAACCCCTGTTGAAGGCAAGCGCGAGCTCCTGGACATCTCTCTCATCTGGCCTCCACTCACCTCTTTCTATGCTATCAAGCGCATCCCTGTAGATCTTGGTGACGATGGCCACGTATTCAGCTGATTTCATTCGCCCTTCTATCTTGAGAGCATCTACGCCGGCTGAGACGATCTCATCTAAATATGGATACGTGCAGAGATCCTTGGTCGATAGCAGATATTCCTTCCTGCCGATCCTTCTGAGATCTCTGGGCCTGCCGTATTCGTCTGTCTTTCCGCCTAGAAGCACGTACTGCTTCCTGCAAGGCTGTGCGCACATGCCGCGGTTGCCGCTCCTCCCGCCCATAAATGACGAGAGCAAGCACTGACCTGAGTAAGAATAGCATAAAGCTCCGTGAATAAATATCTCTAGACCTATGCCAAGATCGTGAGAAGAAGTTTTTATATTTTTTATCTCATCTAAAGAGAGCTCCCTGGCGAGAACAACCCTCCTGAAACCATTCCTAGCAGCCCATAAAACGCCATCTTTGTTGTGTATCGTCATCTGCGTCGATGCGTGGAGCTCGAGCTCCGGCACGAGCGCTCTGGCGAGCGCAGCAACGCCTATATCCTGGACGAGTATCGCGTCAGCTCCGATCTCGTAGAGTGTTCTAAGATAATCTTCCACTTCAGCTAGCTCGCCATCGTGGACGAGCGTGTTGACTGTCACATAGACACGGACATCTCTAGCGTGAGCATAGTCGATAACATCCTCTATTCTTGGGAAGTTCTCAGCAAACATCCGCGCACTGAACTTTTTCCCGCCGAGGTAGACTGCATCAGCACCAGCCGCTACCGCGGCGGCGAGCGCATCCCATGAGCCGGCGGGTGCAAGCAATTCTGGAATTTTCATTTTTTTGATTTCAAGCACGTCTTGGAACTAGAAAGAGATTGTCGAGAAAGACGCATGTTAGGGCATATATCGTTTCCCACTCGCTTTCTATACAGGCACAGCCCTCCACAAGACGGTTAGCGAATGCCAGCTTACTTTAACTTCTCGAATAGGTCTATCTCATCGATGGAGATGGCCGGGCTGCCGATTGATCGCATGTAGTGCGCCAAGAGCTTGGATCTCGTTCCTGAGGGATGGTAGAATATTGTGAACTCCGGGGAGACATGATCCATCATTCTCATGAGCCCTCTGAAGTCGAGATGATCGCTGAGACGTATGCGTTTCCACGGCGTATCTCTTCTTCCTGTGAGCATGTATCTCTCCGAGGAATGCACATACGGCAGGTTGCTGGGCGTTACGACAGACACGCCCTCGCATTTCCTGAAATCCACAATCGGTCCGGCATGGGGCATCAACGCCTCGGTGAGCCTTCTACTAACATCATCCATCCCGATAGGCTCGCCGAAACCCATTGCTCTTATCAGAGATACCGCACGCTGCGCTTTTCCAAACGCGTAGGCACCGAAAGAAGAGCCGGCCTGGAGCGCCTCCCAGAATCCAGCGAGGTCGTCATCGAATATGCATGAGTTATCCCATGGATCGCCGTAGTTCGCCTCCGCAACCAGAAGATCGCATCTCGGCAGAGACCTGTAATCCTTGACATCCCCAGTTACGAGAATTCTCACTCCCAGACTGTTCTCCCAGTAGAATGCCGACGAACCTATAGTATGCCTTGTGGGAAACGTCCTGAGCTCTGTACCACAGACATCAAGCGCTTCCCCTATCTCGAAGATCCTGCCAGCGTACCTCCTCTCATGCCTTATCTCCAGAGCAAGCGCGGTCTCCCTCGATGCTATCGCATTCGGGGACAGCATCGCAGAGCTTCCGTGATGATCGCTATGCGCATGTGTTATAAGATAAGCATCAGGCTGCATGCATCCCGGAGCTCTGCTCGTATCGATGGCGAACTTATGCTCATCAAAGACCAGAGAGAGATGTGGAGCTGGATTGTGCCTTCCGTTCAGCCTCCTGACCGGATAGACCCCAAGCTCTTTGAACATGTCATGAATACCGCGAGAGGGCTCCGTGATCAGATCGCCTCCTACAAGATCTCATCGATGGCTCTGCTCAGCTCCTCCTTGGATGTGACGCCCAGCCAGCGCCTTACCTCCTTGTCATCCTTCTCGAGAACTATCGTCGGCACAACCATGATGTTGTATCTGTTCGCGAGATCCATGTTCTTGTCTACATCTACCTTCTTGATCTCGATCCTGCCCTCGTACTTCTTCTCAAGCTCCTCCATTATCGGCGTCTGCATCCTGCAAGGGCCACACCAGACGGCGAAGAAGTCTATAAGCACCGGCTTCCCCAATATCTCAACCTCCTCAAATGATATCAAACTTGACTCCTATCTTGAAAATCTTGATGGTCGGCAGCACGATCATATCGAGCTGGGTCTTTCTCTTTATATCCGCGAGGATCTCATCTATACGTTCTTTAGGCGCGGAGATGGTGAACCAGAGGTTGTATCCGCTATCGTTTGGTCTCAGGTAGTTGTGGGAGACTTCATCGTATTCATTTACGATGGAACTTATTCTATCGGCATCATCCACAGATGCCTTCATCGCAACGAGAACGCCTGTATGACCAACCCTTCTCAGATCCAGAATCGGGCCTATCCTGCGAATCAGGCCGAGCTCCTTCAAGCGAGAGACCCTCTCGATGATCTCCGCCTCGTTCGATCCCAATGATTCCGCTATCTGCTCGAAAGGCCTCTCCACAAGCGGAAAAGATTCCTGAAGATATGCGAGGATCTTGAGATCGAGCTCATCCAGTCTCTCTATCGGAATTCCTCCATCCACATATCGGATCCTCCCCGAGATAATCCCCAGAAAGCGCGTACGCTCTGGCTCTACAACCGCCACATGCTCTTGTATATCCGCAGCTACCGCATCTCCCCTTCAGCCTTCTGTTTCTGAGCTCCTCAAGCAGCTCTGATTTATTCCAGATCTCGGAGAAGGATCTCTCTCTAATATTGCCAACAGATAACGGGAAGTAACCGCATGGGAATACCTCTCCGTTTCTCGATATGAATATGAATCTGATGCCTGCGATACAGCCGCCGACGCGATGATCTTTTTCGCCTCTTTCTATAAGCAATCTGCTGTATTGTGGCGCGCACGTCGGTCTGATCTCTACAGATCTCCTGATGGATGCGATTCTTTCAAGAATCGATCTCTGCATCTCGGGGGAGATGATCTCCAGAGACTTTCCTCTTCCGGTTGGCACCATGAAGAAGAGATGCAGAGCTGCCGCGCCCTCCTCCTCTGCCAGATCGAGAAGGGAATCGATCTCCCCCACGTTATCGGGGGTGAGGGTCATGTTGATCTGAAACTCGACCCTGCCGCTGAGCGCCCTTATTCCACGAAGGGCCATCTCGAAAGATCCCTTCCCCCTTGTGGTATCGTTCGTCTCCGCCCGCGCTCCATCCAGACTTATGCTAACCCTGGAGATGCCGGAGAGGATTATCCTGTCGACGATCTCGGGTGTTATAAGAGTGCCATTGGATGCAAGCGATACCTTTACGTTGGAATTGGCCGCATATTCTGCGACCTCGAAGATATCAGGGCGCAGGAGGGGCTCGCCGCCGGATATTATCAACATGGCATCAAGAGCGGAGATCTCGTCTATCAGACCCTTGATCTCCCCTGTGCTCAGCTCATCTGCAGCTGGTGCAAATCCGGCAGATGCCCTACAGTAGCTGCATCTCAAATTACATGCTCCGGTGGACTCCCAGGCTACTAGCAGGTTCAAAGAAGACCCTTTTTGTGCAGAAGCTCCGCATTCAATATGCTCGCTCCAGCCGCCCCGCGGATGGTGTTGTGGCCCATGCAGATGTATCTGATTCCAGGCCTTATCCTTCCGACGGATACCGACATTCCCCTTCCAGCGTTTCTGTCCAGCCGCGGCTGTGGCCGGTCTGGCTCATCTCTGACTATTATCGCTCTCTTGGGCGATGTTGGCAGATCTGCCAATCCAGGATCGAAATCGAGGAATGCTTGTCTGACCTCAGCAGGCGATGGATCGTCTCTCATCCTCACCCATACCGCTTCGGTGTGCCCATCCATTACAGGCACCCGATGGCAGCTGGCGCTCACGGTGAAATCCGCGGGCACAATCTTCTCGCCATCGAACGTCCCCAGGATCTTCTGTGCCTCTGTCTCTACCTTCTCCTCCTCTCCTGATATGTATGGTATGATGTTATCGAGTATCGCCATGGACGGCACGCCATCATATCCGGCACCGCTGACCGCTTGCATCGATGCAATATGCACGCTCTCGATGCCAAACTGCATGAGAGGCTTGAGCGTAAGGGCGAACATGATAGTGGTGCAGTTCGGATTCGTAGTGATGTAGCCCTCCCATCCTCTCTTCTCCTTCTGAATCTTTATAAGCTCCAGATGTTCGGGATTGCACTCGGGTATCAGCAAAGGAACATCGGGAACCATTCTGTTTGTAGCCGTATTCGATGCGACCACGAAGCCGGCAGCCGCGAATTCAGCCTCAACCCTCTTAGCCTCATCAGATGGAAGAGCGGAGAACACTATATCCGCATCGACCTCTTTTGGATCGACTCGAACGACAGTCATTTCGGCGAAATCCTCTGGAAGCTCGCTCTCAAGCCTCCATTTTGCTGCTTCACGGTACTTCTTTCCTGCACTTCTGTCCGATGCAGCCAGGCTCGTGAGCTCGAACCATGGATGCTCCTTAAGTCCTTCGATAAAACGCTGTCCGACAGCGCCAGTTGCGCCGAGGACGCCCGCTTTGATCTTGGCCATCAACGATCACCCTCTGAACAGAGGTGGCATAGAAAGTCGTTAGCTATATAATTACTGCCCGAGGGGCATGGCACGTCCTGAAAGCCAGCTGCGACAGACACCCTCTAAAAACTATTCATCGAATCGAGTGACCTGTCCGGATAAGCGCTGAGGCCAGTTTGTTACGCTTCTGCATGTCAGAAACACGTAATCCTTATTCGGATAGGTCCGAATCGAGACCACAACCGAATTTTTATAGAATTGATAAGATAATATTTTGGTGATGGTATCTTTTAGCATAGATCAAGTCCATCGACCACAGTAATCGAGATGCTGCAGCTATATGCCTGAATGGTGGGTAGTTCAGGCCGTAAGGTAACAAGTCTGGAATACCAGTGGCGCTATTTTTCCTCGTTAGCTGGCGTAGTTGTTAGCCGCAGCACATAGAGCTTCTCGAAGAAATACCTCTCCTCCACCACAATCTCGGTATTAAGACCTGAGCGTCTAGCTATCTCCTCTACCTCATCGAGGCCGCTGAGGGAGGAGACGAGCAGAAGGACTCTTCCATCCTGGCTCATGATCTCCTTAACGCCCTGAAGAAATCTCTTTATGACATCCCTTCCGTCTCTACCGCCATCAATCGCTAGAGAGAGCCAGCAATCATCCATTTTATCGATATCTATCCCCTCTTCGGAGGGCAGATATGGTGGGTTGAACAAAATCAGGTCGAACCTGCACCTTATCCCCTGAAACAGGTCCGTTCTGATCACAGGCACGCCAAGAGATGCTGCTGCTTTAACAGCATGAGGGTTGATATCCGTCGCTAATATGCTTCGCACCCTCGAGCTGAGGGACTTCGAGATCAACCCGGAGCCGCAGCCGATCTCTATAACAGAATCGGTTTCCCTTGCCTCAGAGATAGCGGCACGCAGGAGCAGATATGTATCCTCAGAGGGGGGGTATACACTCATCATCCTCTCTCTTCGCGCGAGTTTATATTCGAATTTCTGCATCTATCCATTGCCATCAGAAAGCCTCGTGCCCTCTCCGCCAGTGGGTATTTGTTCAGAAGAGATCTAAATCTCGCTCCATGGTTCGGCTCAATCATATGCGCGAGCTCGTGTACGATCACGTAATCCTCCACCCACCTCGGCATCTGCTTCAGACGAGAGCTTATTCTTATCTCGCCGGTTGAGGGGGTGCATGATCCATAGCGCTTCTCCATCCTATCCGAGTAGGTTATGCTCCTCCACGAGATAGATCCGCCGAAGTACTTTTTGTTTAAATAACTCGCTCGCTGCTCCAGCTGGGACACATCTCTCGAGCTTCTCTTCTTCACCCGACTCTTGAACTTTGTTATGTATACCTCTAGCTCTCTCTCGGATATATCAGATGGCGCGAGGACCTCGATCTTCTCTCCCTTCAGCCTTATCTCAACGGTCTTGCGCCTGCGCCGAGAGCGCTTTATCTCTATGTCCATACCGATCCCTCTGTTGTTTTGCCAGCTATCATGTGTAGCAGCTTAATATACCTAAAAGGCACTGCTAGGATTTATGATCCACAGGGGCACAAGGACAAAAGGCGGCACGATGTCATTGGAAGTTCAGGAGAAGGTTGATGCGCTTCTCGATGAATTCGTCGGCTTTGTAAATGAGATATCAGATTCAAGACACCTCCAGCGTGGTATCGCCAGATCCTCACTGCCGTGCAGCATTGTTGTGATTCTCGACTGGAAGAAGCTTCTTGTAATCGCGCAGTTCAGGCATGGAAACCTCTCATCTCTCTACCTCTCAGCGGAGCACCTCGATATCGCCGCGGATATGGCTCTCTCAAAGGCGAGCTGGGAGTTCGGCTTCGAGGATCCGTTCTTGTTGCAGTTTCCTGCTGATCTGCTGGATAAACCATCCGAAGATCGCGCAGGTATCCTGAGAAGAATTGCGGAAGAGCATGTTGACGCCGAATTTCTTCGTTTTATGGGAATGCTCAGCATGCTGAGGCTCAGGCCCATTTTCGGACCCGCTCCATATATACTCGAGAACAGCTGTGCCATACTCTCTCCGGGGGGGGATCAGCTGGTATATGATATGGCATCGACCATACTCGATGAGCTGAAGGTCGAGCCTATAAGGCTGAGCGGAATCACAATGAGCGAGGCCTCTCTCAGACATGCATGGCGTGTGATAGGCAGCTCCAGAGTAATCGTCGCAGATCTCACAGAGAAAGAGGCAGACGTGATGTATGGCCTGGGGATAGCGCATGCTATAGGTAAGACCAGCGTGATAATAGTAAGGGATGGCGATAATCTCGCGTTTCCGGGAACATACAAGGTCTCGTACAGCTCATCAGATCCGCGTTCTCTCGAGATAAACCTGAGAAAGATGCTGAAAGAGCTCCTTGAGCAGGTCGTCAACTTATAAAATGATCTTTGATATCTATAATGCCTATAGAGTTATATACGTCTACCTAAATAGCGAGAACCGGTCTCAGGTTCCAGCTTTCAGGGATTTCAGGAGGGGAATAGATATTGAAAAAGATTAGATTGGCAATAGCAGGGGTGGGCAACTGCGCAAGCTCTCTGATCCAAGGTATTGAGTATTACAAAGACAAATGCGCAGACGAGTGTGTGGGTCTCATGCACTACGACATCTGCGGCTACAAACCCGGTGACATAGATGTCGTGGCAGCTTTTGATATCGATGCTCGGAAGGTTGGGCGAGATATCAGCGAGGCGATATTCGCGAAGCCCAACTGCACGAAGGTATTTCATCCTCACGTCCCATTCAAAGGGGTTACGGTAAAGATGGGCCATGTGCTCGATGGCGTGGCTCCGCATATGAAGGAGTACCCGGCGGAGAGCACGTTTGTAATCTCAGATCAACCGCCATGTGATGTAAGAAAAGAACTGGAGGATAGCGGCGCTGAGATACTCATTAACTACATGCCAGTTGGCGCCGAGCGGGCAACGAGATTCTATGCGCAATCAGCTCTCGATGCTGGTGTGGCCTTTATAAACTGTATGCCCGTCTTTATAGCATCCGACAGGGAATGGGCAGGCAGGTTCAAGGCGCGGGGAATCCCCGTGGTTGGTGACGATATAAAATCGCAGATAGGTGCTACAATAGTCCATAGAACCCTTGCAAAGCTTTTCAAGGATCGTGGCTGCAAGCTTGATAGGACCTATCAGCTCAATGTCGGAGGAAACACAGATTTTCTGAATATGTTGAGCAGAGATCGATTGAGATCAAAGAAGATCTCCAAGACAGAGGCTGTGCAGTCGGTTCTCGATACCCCGCTTGAGCCTGAGAACATACACATCGGACCCTGTGATTACATACCATGGCAGAAGGATAACAAGATCTGCTTCCTACGTATGGAGGGCAGGATCTTCGGAGATGTGCCGATAAATCTGGAGCTCAGGCTCTCTGTGGAGGACTCGCCAAACAGCGCTGGCTGCACCATCGATGCGATAAGGGTGTGCAAGCTCGCGATTGATAGAGGCATCGGAGGGCCTCTTCTGGAGATCTCATCATATACAATGAAACATCCTCCTGTGCAATATCCTGATGAGATGGCAAGAGAGCTTGTCGAGAGATTCATAGCAGAGTCCGAGAGATTGATTGTACCCACAATCTAGATCAACGGGTTCGCATGAACATGCCTCTTTGTTATGGAAGCCCAGAAAGCCGTTAGTAAAAACTCAACCGCGTCTCCCCCCTGGAGATCCCTTCCAGCGCATTAAAAAGAGTTTCTAGAGGCTCTCAGGCCTAATAGAACATCCTTAGAGACTCGTCCGTCTTCTCCTCTATGCCGAGGACCTTCTTCACTGCCTTCTGGAAATCGGCCATTGTAACGTCTCTGGCCTCTCTCCTTATTGCATTCATTCCGGCCTCGACTGCAATGGCTTTGAGCTCCGCGCCACTTGCGCCTTCCGTCTGTTTTGCTATGGCGAGCAGATCAACATCGTTCGCCTTCTTCATCCTCCGGGTATGTATCTCGAGTATCTTCAGCCTCGCGATCTCATTCGGCATCGGGATCTCGATGATCCTGTCGAACCTCCCCGGTCTCAGAAGCGCTGGGTCGAGGATGTCTATCCTGTTTGTGGCGGCGATGATCTTAACATCCCCTCTCTCCCGGAAGCCATCCATCTCGGCGAGAAGCTGCATCATCGTGCGGTTGACCTCTGCGCTTCCTGTGGTTCCATCATGGGTTCGTATACTGCCCACAGCATCTATCTCATCTATGAAGACTATCGATGGGGCCTTCTCCCTTGCCATCTGGAATATATCTCGCACAAGCTGCGCGCCCTCTCCTATGAACTTGTGAACGAGCTCGCTTCCCGACATGTGTATGAAAGTGGCTTGGGCGTGATGCGCAACAGCCTTTGCGAGCAGAGTCTTGCCTGTGCCCGGAAGCCCGTAGAGCAGGACCCCCCTTGGCGGCTCTATACCTATTTCGGTAAACAGCTCAGGCCTTGTTAGCGGAAGCTCGACCGTCTCCCGTATCTCCTGTATCTGATCATCAAGGCCCCCAACATCATCGTATGTAACGTTCGGCGCCTCGATGAGCTCCATTGTCTTAGCCCTGACATCCACAGATCTCTCCAAGAGTCTCACTATAGTTAGAGAGTTGTTTATAGCAACCCTGCTGTTGGGCTGAAGTTTCTCCATTATATCTGGAGGAGCCGTGGTGATGAACTCCTGGTTGTTTCCGTGCTGTCTGAGCATGACGTAGTCGTCACCCACCTCTATCACCGTGGCCAGAAACAACGGCATGCGCCTGAGAAGAGCGTTCTCCTTCTTCAGCCGCTCCAGCTCGCGCAGATATTTCTTGTTTGATATCAGAGACTCGAAGAGCTTCGCTCTGGCCTCCTCACGCTCGATCCTGAGAGCCTCCGCCTCCTCAGCCAGAGCTCTGTTCTCCCTCTCGAGCGCTGCGATCCGCTTGGTGAACGACTCGATCAGGCTTTCCTGATCCGTCATAGCTGACGATTCACTCATACTAATGTCGTTTGATCTTCAGGGATATAAACTCATGCCTGGGCGCTTTGGGCCTGTCCGAATAAGGATTTATGTGTTTCTGACATGCAGAAGCGTAACAAACTGGCCTCAGCGCTTATCCGGACAGCTCCGGAGCTTTCGATCTCTGGTAGTCCTCCCCACGCTGTTGGCATGAAACCCGACAATCTGAGTCGCTATGGTGGTGCTTTGATGTCAGAAAAAATCGACCGTATTATCAGATAGTTCCAGAATGATATCCCTACGTTAGGTTCGCCTCGTATCCAGCTTAAAGACCGGAGCTTTCGCGATCCGGTGCACACACATTCTAACATCTAATGCTGAGAAGTGCGCTACAAGCGGATATTTAATATCCGAGAACTTCTACTTACTTTCATGCTGCCGCCAGTAATAGCAACAGTCGGCGGTGGGGGCACGAGGTTATATCCCCTCACGCTCTGTCAGCCGAAGCCTTTGGTCGAGATATGCGACACCGCGATAATAGCTGTGCTCTTCAGGGTTCTTGCTATCCAGGGATGCAGAAGATTCATACTTGGCAGCAAGGGGTTCGAGAACACACTGGCTCTCTCCAACTACTTCAAAGCTGGAGAGGGTTTCTTCAAGCGGCTCGGAATTGAGGATCATGAGGAGTTCAGCTATCAGCCGCAGTACGAGGATCACGGCAGCGCAGACTCCCTCAGATATTGTTTGAATTACTTCTCAATAGATGAGGATGTTCTCGTGGTCTCCGGCGACAACCTCATAGATATCGATCTTGCCGACTTCATAGCATATCACAGGAAGAAGAACCCCATCCTGACGGTGGCGCTGAAGGAACTGCCGCCTGAGGAGAGCGCATCTCAATACGGGGTGGCGAAACTTGAAAGCGATATGCGCATAAGACAATTCATCGAGAAGCCCAAGGCAGGCACAGAGCCGAGCAGAATGATAAACACAGCGTTTTATCTCTTCTCCCGTGATATCAAGGATGTCCTCTTGGAGATGGGGGATAAGTCGAGAGACATCGGCGGTGATCTAATACCCTATCTGACCGAGAACGGCTATGAGGTTTATGGATACCCGCTGAAGGGCTATTGGATCGACATCGGCACACCTGAGCGGCTTCTCCAGGCTACGATGAATGTGCTATCAGGAAATGTGCGCCATTTCACCTTCAGGCATCCATATAAAGAGAACCAGTGGATACACCCCTCCACGCTCAAGCGGATAGATCGCCTGCTCGAGAGAGGGGATATCGAGCTCAGAGGAAATGTCTTCATAGGCAGAGACTGCCGAATCGAACCCGGGGTCGTCATAGAGAACTCCCATATCGGGCATACCTGCATGATCGAGAGGGGGGTCGAGATAAGGGATAGCGCAGTAATGAGCTTCTCCAACATAATGCATGGCGTGCGGATAAATCGTGGAATCGTTGGAAGATATTCCACGATCGAGGCGCACAGCGTTCTGGATGCCGAACAGTCAAATGGAAGAAACGGCATACCCGTAGTCGGCGATAACGTCCGGCTCCAGAAGGATTCCGTCGTGGGGCCAGGCACGAGGGTGGCTCCATTGAGGTACAGCCACATGATCCTCGCAACCGGCAAGTTCCTCGAGCTAGGATCGGATGAGAGAAACATATACTTCACACAGAGATGATCTGAGCGGAGATTCAGAGATCCAGCCTTCAATATTGTTCAGAATATATCTGCAGTGTCGAACAACATTTGGACTTTCGATATCAGGGAGCAAATTCACACAGATCTGAACTTTGATGTGGATCGATCCCTATCAACGTCTCGAATTATTCAACACAGCAAATATATCAAAAGATCTATCACCAGCAGCCGGACGAAATTGATGCATGAACCTATATCTCACGGCTTGAGCCGGCGTATCTCCACGTACTTAACAGCACCATCTGCATAGGCGAAGATCATCATCTTGCGCACGCTGTGTGCAAGGCGCACGGCTCTGGATAGAACGGGCAGATGAAATATATATCTGCTTTTTATAGTATGAACTAGATATTCAGAGTGGGTGCCTCGCTTTTCGGCATCGATGCTCTTGTATACCCTGAAGTGCGTTCCAAACTTGAAACCGGTCTTTACAACAAGCATTCTGTCCCGCAGGTCCCTATAGACGGTGTACTTCATCTCAAAGTCGTCATCGATCGCGGATGCTATCCTCTTTAGTTCGTCTAGTCTGACCGTATTTCCTGCTCTGTCTACAAGCTGTATCATGCACTTTTCTAGAAGATACGCCGTCTCGACGAGGGAGAGCTGCAGTCTGTCTCCTATCATCTTCCCATAAAATCCGTGGGTGTGAAGCCGTTCCGATGCCTCTGGATCCCAAAGCACGACCCTGTCGTCGAGAAGGGTGGCCTGTCCACCTGGCTCCATGCTGGTTTTTTTGCCGATGGGATTTGCCTCTCTGACCTCATAATATGTGATATCGCTCTCTTCGTCGACAACCGCGAGCATCAATCTTCTTCTCATCTGAGTGGTGAGCTTCAGAGGCTCTACAAGGTTTCCGAGAGGGAGGGGGTTTCTCTCCGAGACGACTAGAACATAGAACTCAGCTGGGGTCTTGCCGGGATGACCGCCGCGCGGATACAGCCTGAAGTCGGGAATTCCCGGCTGTACATAATATCCTCTCTCCCTAAGGTCCTTGTAGACCACGTATCTGAACTCGAAGCCCTTCTCAGATGATGAGGCTAGCTCGAAGAAGCTCCGGAAGCTCAAGATCTGGCCGTCGCTTACTATCTTCAATCTCGATCTATCTAAAAGATAGGCGGCCTCCACTAGAGTGAGCTCAAGCCCATCCTCGTGGGGCCTTCCGAAATAGCCCTGCTCGTAGAGGGCCTTAACAGCCTCTCTGCCCAAACGCACCCTGCCGGACTCGAGCCTGCCGAGGAGCGCTTCATCGGACATGCTTACACGCTGATCTTGTCGGGCCATATCCCGTGAACTACGCCCATAGCCCTGTCAACCGTCTCGTGCACATCTGCAGCTGGATATCCGCACGAGAGAAGGTAGGCCTCAACATGGTTCGGAACTGCGATCGACATCTGCTCTACCATCGAGACGGTCTGCATGATCGTGTATTCTCCTAGCTCGAATGGGATTATGGCATCTGATACCAAAAGCTCGAAGATCTCCGGAGATATAGGCCTCTCGAAGCCAGATAGAAACGCCTCGAGTATCTCGCTGGTCCATTCATGCCGCCTTCCACCGGCGTCCTGATATGGTATGACAACAACCTCACGGGTGTTTGCGAGGCTCTTCACCAGATCCTCCGGCGTTGGATGCCCTTTGAATATCAGGTTGAGGAAGTTTGTGTGCGGTATCGTTGTAGGCACCTTAGATGCGCGTATCGAGAACTTCACATCCTTGAATATCGTGCCGGCATCAGCACCCTGGTGACCCGCACCTCTGCCGAACTGTATGGCGCTCGGCGAGGCGCGCACCACTGTGTGAGGATCACCGTGCCTCCTATCGATATTTCCGATGATACCGCACAGGCCAAGAGGTCTCGCAGCGTATGCAAGCCTGCTCAGACCGGTGGTGTTGCAGCTCGTACACTGTACGACCCTCGGCTTCGCCTTCATAAACCTCTCGTAGTTCTCAAGCCCGAAGAAGAACTCCCTCTTCATATCCTCCTTCAAGCTATCATCTAGCGCGAATCCTCCCTCTTCGAGGCCTTTTTGCAGGGATTCCCTATCAGCTCCACCCATCAATGCTACAAAGCAGCCATTTTCAAGGCCGGATCTGAGATATGGCAGCTCTTCATCACCAGGAGTGCCGATCATGACGAACTCGGAGGACTTGAAGAAATCCTGGTAGCCGCCATCGATCTGGAAGCCTGCACCCTCCCATTTGGCTCTATCATCCTCGCTGCTAACGTACGCTCTGACACCGCAGAGCCTGATCATCTTTCGCAGCATCGATACTGCTCTGCCGTGCGGCTTTCGCAACAAAACATTTATATCGCCTCCGATACCGGCAGCCTGCTTAACAGCATGCAATGCGAGTATGGTCCTCTTGCTCTCCGTGCCATCAAAACCCACAAAGCCAGCATTTTTATTCAAAGATGATCACTTCCTGCTGAGTCTTGAGAAAGCACTGTATTTAAGATTTCTCGGACATCTCCGCTCCTGCCGGATAAAGAAAGAGGGGGCCAGTAAGAGCAAAAGCGATGAATGGCGAGTCCTCGATTTTAGAGCCCTGCGCGTCTCGGCATTGTGACCTCCTCCCCACAGCAAGCTATGGGGCTTTATCATCCGGTTATCCGTTTTGCCTAGCTGGCGGGCTCACTTCATCATATCCCAACCGCAGCGAGCTGCGGAGCATTCTAATAAAATAAAACGAACCCGAGACTTATTTCGATGGAGTAAAGATATTTTCCTAGTATTACTCTCGCGATGGTGCAGCGCATCACCTCGAGCAGGCAGGAGGCCCGTCCTTTAGGGCGGGGAGGAATGCCGTACGTCTCCTATCATAATCTTAATATGTTTGCAGATCTATATTGTTGTGTCTCCGGAAAAGCTAGGCACCCCTGATGAAGGGGACAACGGTTCGAATGCTTGGAGATACACATCGCTCTGAACATCAGAGCAAGGGTAGCAGTCAACCTGCCTATCGTGGCGAGAATCCTCCAAGATTCTCAGCTGCAAGCTCCGCCCTTCATGGCGGAGTAGTTGACTAGAACAGATTAG
>CAZMZV010000007.1:0-45490 GCA_964570975.1 uncultured Methanotrichaceae archaeon
ACGCTGCCCGGCACACTGCCCGTATACACGACATTTTTTAAAATTCGTCTCGATGCTGTTGTATACCAACAGTCTCAGTTCATATCAATTTCAAGTGCTGTGTCGGATAAGTGGAGGAGTTGCAGCTTATTGCTATCGATTATTCTCGAATTCAGATTTGTGGAATCGGCTTCCTGAAATCTGAAAATTCAAAAATCATTCGACCCATCAATTTCAATAAAAACATACCCTTATTGGAAATACTTATATAAGATACGTATAGGAAATAAGTAATGTAATTACGTATCTAAAATACGTAATGATTGATGGAGGATGATGCGAATGATTCCCCAAAGATGCGCTACGATCCTTGCCATAGTATTTCTGCTGCCATTGGCCCAGGCGATATCTGTGAGCTATGGGAGTGGTGGTTGTGAGGGATCTGTGACACTCTCTGAGAGGTACGAGCTTGACGATTCGACATCTCTTTACGAGTCGACAGCGCTTGGCCAGGGATCCGTGGAACAGATCAAGAGCGCTTCTGGAAGTGGAACGAATCGCATCTCCTCATCGATATCATCAAAAGGATACAGAATCGAGAGCGGCATCGACAGCACATCATCGTTATCCCTGTCAAGCGAGATCTCCGGAAGCGGTACAGGCGCCGGCCTATCCCAGAGCGTCTCAGCATCGGGTTTTGTCTCCGCCTCTCTGAATAGCGTTGAGAAGGATATGATGGTATCTCATAGCTCCGGAGTCGCGGAGGGCCATCTTATCTCCAGCCAGAGCGCGTGCATGGGAGCCGGAGTCTCGACTGTAGAACGCGCGCAGATAGCAGGCCTAAACGGCTATATCTCTGCTGATTTCTCCAACAAAGAAGATTCTGGGGATGTCGCTGTCGCATTCTCAAACGGTGGCGTGGCCGGTGGAATCGGCTCTGAAGGCTCTCTTGTATACGGCGACCTCGCTCTGAACGGCCCGGGCAGGTTAAGAGCATACGCATCAGACAAAGAGGGCAGCAGCCTCCACGAAGTCGATATAGTGGATGAAGGCGCGGAGGCCGAGGAGGGAGCTTACACAATGCTCTTGGCCTCAACTGGCGGATATAGCATGTCAGGAGCTTGTTTGAGCGCTACCGGCGATAAGGTGAGCCTGAGCTCGGTCATATCAACAACTAAGGGCAGCCTTGTGACACAGCAAGCTCAAAGCGGTGTTACAAAGCCGATGAGCTCCCAGTCTCTTGGAGTGGCGTCTGGCAATACAATAACGACATCTTGGGCTCGCTCTGGCAGGGGCAAAATCTCTCCGATAACAGCTACATACAAGAGCAGTGATGGAACGAAATCCGTATCGAACAGCGTCAGCGGCTCGGGATATCCGTACAGCATAGCAGGCTCTGCCACGATCAGCCAGAGCAGCGCATCTTTGTATCAGACGTTGAACAACAAACAGGGTTCATTAAAGACGTCCCAAAGTGCGGTGGCACAGAACAATATGGAGACTCTAAGCGCATCCAGCGGTCTCACATCATCAGGCGACGTCTTGGGAACGCAGATCGCCATCTCCGATCCCTACAAGGTCGTGAGCTCGCAATCTCTCACAGTCACAGGCACAGTCTCTGCTTCATCAGCATCTCGTGCCAGCTCAAATGGAGACAGCTCTTCAGCTGCGATGAGCATAAGCGGCGCTAAGAGCATGCTTCTAACAACAATCGCAGATTCATCTAATAATCGATACAACAACGAGCTGTATCACCGTACAAGCGCGTTTGTGGATGCTTCAGGGTATGCATCATCGATAAAGGCAGACAGCTCTTCTGCGTATCTGAATAATTTCGCCAGATCTCATGGCGAGTGGACGATGGCTGGATCAGGAGAGCTCACAGCAAGCGCTGAGACCGTCAAGAGCGCTGTATCAGATGTGAAGATGAAGACCAATAGCGACAAGGCTCTGACTTATACACAGTCGGGTATCGGTTTGAGCGTGAAGTCCGGGCTTTACAGCTATCAGGCCAAGAGATCCGGCGGCGACACATACGAGTACCGGAGCCATCTGTACTCCCATGCGTATCCGAAGAACGACCATCACAGCATGGATGAATATGTGTCAACAGCATCATCCTCGATATATGCAAAGAAATCTGACATGAATATCAAGCAGTGGGAGAACGGGAGATGGGTGGATGTCAAGAGCTATTACAGCACGGGCAGCTATATGCAAGCTGTGAGGGCCAATGATATAACGACTTCCACATATAAATGGGATAAGTTCTGGGAGGTTCAGCCAAGAAGCAAGACGCCCTACGATAGAGTGCCATGGGGCGTGGAGTACATGTACAGCAGTTCCTCTCTCTCAAAGACCGCCGGTGGGAAGGGCATCGATGTGGCGATAATAGATACAGGCGTTGATACACTTCACCCCGATCTTCTTATGAGAGTAGAGGACTTCGCAGATCCCTCTGGCCCTGGCGAGTACACGCAGTCAGACTCACACGGCCACGGAACGCATGTGGCTGGTACAATAGTGGCTGATGGCGGCTTTGACAACAAAGGCATCTACGGCATGGCGCCAGATGCAGATCTCAGGGTTTACAGCACGAACTTCTATTACAGCGATGTTGCCAATGCAATCTACCGAGCGACCGATCTGGGAGCGGAGATAATATCGATGTCTCTCGGCGGCTCTTATGAGTCCGGCACGCTCAACAAAGCCTTGGACTACGCAATGGCCAACGGTGTGCTTGTTGTGGCAGCGGCTGGCAATGGCTTGCCCAACAGTCCGAGCATTGCAACGCCCGCGCGCTATCCGGGAGTTGTTGGGGTGGGTGCGATCGACAGCGGCGGCAATGCTATCTGGTGGTCGTCACCCGGCATGAATGATGGCGATTACATTTCGGAGGGGAACGAGGTGACATTCGGAGCGCCTGGTGTGAGCATCTACTCGACGTATCCAACATACAAGGGATCCTATACAACTATGAGCGGAACGAGCATGGCCACACCACATATAGCTGGGACTGCAGCGACCCTGTGGTCCAGGTATCTCCTCTATGGATACGGCGCGAATGATATCAGAAGCCTGATGATTAACTACGCCAAAGCTAACGATGTGACAACCGTAAAGATCACACCGGAGTCTGCATTTTACAAGAGCTATGCTGAGCCGTATTTGAGCTCAGTGTACTACAAGACGATATATCCGTATATGGATGGGAAGACGTATTATCTCAAGATAGTGCAGGGGGATGATGTGCTCACCGGAGTGGGGGTGCCGAGAATAAAGGTGTAGGGGAGTGTGATTGGCAGGAAGGCAAGCCTTTGGATCGCTCTTCTGCGGTCCATTTTGGCTTGCTTTCATCTGCAATAGGCTCATTGAATCGGCTGCACCGATCAGAATACCGGGGTTTTCGATGCTCCTGCAATCAACAGATTCTATAAAATGTCTCCGAACCATGAACTATTTTTCATCCCATGACCTCCGATCATGAGCGCTTTTTGTGGCTTATTATTAGGATAGATCGCGAAAATCTAAACGTGATGCATCTTTCGCTCGATGAAGCTAACGATCAGCATGATCTGTGCGGAGACAAAGATTCCAGCAAGTGGATAACTCCCCCCGATCAAAAGCGATGTCGTGCCGCCAGCAAGAAGCGCTGCGATCGCGGATTTTGGGGTCAACCCCAACTTATCTCTGTGGAATCCAGCCACTACGGGAAAGAGAAAACCGCCCGTGAATATCGTGTATGAGAACATAAGCGTCGCGATTATCTCCGGCCTGTTAAGCGCGAGCATCAGTGAGATAAGGCCAATGGACAGAGCAGCAATCCTTCGTCCTCTAATCCCGGATCCGATTCCGAGATTCGCCGTAAGAATTGCGGTTGCTGTGAGCAGGGAGGTGTCCGCGGATGACATCACAGCTGCGAGAAACGCCGCTGCGATTAAACCCTGTGTTTGTGGTGGAAGTATCTCGATCATGAGCTTGGGCAGAGCATCCTCAGCGTGTATGCCTGGAAGCAGATGGCTTGCGAATACCCCCAATGCTGCTAAAAGAAACGCAATCGGTACGATAATCATCGCAGAGAATATAACAGCGTTTCTGGCGCAGCCCGCATTCTCTGATGATAGTATTCTTGAGTATATATCCGGGCCGATTACGTACATCGATCCGACTATCACCACTAGCGAGAGAACGTCTTGCCAAGCCATGCTCTCAGAAGTTGGGAAATCCAGAGCATTGAGCGCATCCGGTGCGGATTTCAAGCAGATGATGAAGATAAGCAAAACGCCAAGCAGAATCAGAGATAGCTGGAGCAGATCTGTTCTGATCACTGCCCTCTGTCCGCCATATGCTGTGTAAGCAATAAGCGCGATCGATGTAGCAACCATCCAGATGCTTTCGTGGCCGAACATCGCACCCAGAAGCCTTCCAGCAGCGACGATCTGTGCTGCTATTACCCCTGTCCATGCTACGAGGATCAGGAATGCAGCTGCTTTTTCCGCTGTCCGCCCGTAAAAAATGCCTATCAGATCGGGAAGCGTGCGAGCTCCTGTACTTCTAACTCGATATGACAAAGCAGATAGCACTAAAAGCCCAAGAACGCCAGAGAGAAGCCACCAGGCTCCTGGAAGGCCTTTTGAGTAGCTCAGCCCCACAAGGCCTATCGTGGATGACGCGCCCAAGATCGTGGCGATGAGCGATCCGGTTAAGTGAAACGTTCCCACCCTTCTATCAGCCAGAAAGAAATCGTTCCAGGATATCCAGCTTCGAGAGAGATATCCCACAGATGCTATAATCACCAGATAAACAACCAATGGAATTATAGCTAAATAGACATCAGGCATGGGCGTCAGATTATTGTAAACCTTTATATCGTTTTTGGTTTACAATATGCTGCAATGGATGTCTCGACATTCTGTGTGTTAATCGGGGAACACGCGCATTTAAAAGGGTGGATTTGTGAATGAGAGGGGCAGATGTGCTGTGTTGAATAATTCGAGGCGATGTGGTCGATAGATATCGATTCTTATAAAATTTTGCTTAGCATGAAGGACCTGTCCGAATAAGGATTAAGTGTTTCTGACATGCAGAAGAGGATAATGTCAAAATTTCTGGCCTCAACGCTTATCCAGAGAGGCCCCTGAGGAAAATGAAAGCTATAAGCAAATGAACTTGCTAGAATTCGAGTAACCAGCAGCGGCGCGGATCATGCCCCACAGCGTGCTGCGGGTGCACCGTCGCAGTTTGACTATCCTATCAATGCCGAAAACAAAATCGTCGGAATTCAAACGTCCCGACCGGGATTCGAACCCGGGTTGAAGGCTATCTGCGATGGTCTCCGCAGGCCTCCGGGATGTCCACTACCCCATCGGGACAACGTGAGTCATGGATTCCTTCTTGGTTATAAGCCTGTTGATTTGTAGGCGTAAGACTGCGCCGTTCTTATCGCTCTCAGAAAGTCGATCTTCCTGAACTCGGGCCAGTACGGCGCGCAGAAGTAGGCAGCGCACTCGCTCCCGTTCGCCTGCCAAGGGAGAAAGTTGGAGGTCCTTATCTCTCCGCCGCTTCTTATTATGAGATCAACCTTTGGGACAGGGGTCTCTGCAGTGGGATACAGATATCTGCTAACCGTATCCTCATCAACTTCATCTGCTCTTATCCTGCCTGCACGAAGATCTCTCGCCATCGCACGTGTTGCATCGACGAGCTCATACTGTCCGCCATAGGCCAGAGCTATGTTGAAGTACATGCGGTTATAGACCGCTGTCGCCTGCTCCGCCTCCTTCACAGCATTCTGCAGATCTTCGGGCAGCATGTCGATTCTGCCGATGGCTCTAACGCGAATCCTGTTTCTGTGGATCTTCTCCGAGCGGCAGAGCTCCAGAAGCTTCTCAGCGATCAGGTTGAAGATCTCCCTCTTCTCCGACTCGCTCCTGTTGAAGTTCTCCGTGGAGAATGCGTAAACAGTCAGGTGCTTTATCCCTAGCTCCAGACACCAGTCAGCTATCTTCTCAGTCGTCTCTGCACCAAGCCTGTGTCCGCTGGTGGTCGGCATGTTGTGCTTCGCTGCATATCTCCTGTTTCCATCCTGGATGACTGCGATATGCTCTATTCTAGGGCCTCTCGCGAGCTGGCGTTTGAGCATCCTCTCATATAGTGCGCATGCCGCTGAATGTAGTATCTCGCTGCACCTCAAAAAAATCCCTTTAAGGAGGCTATCGCGATCTTATATTTAACAATTTCATCAACGATGCTGTGTTGAATAATTCGAGGCGATGTAGCTGATAGCTATTGATTCTCACCAAAATTCTCATTCGTATGAATTGGCCCATGCTATTGGATTTCTGAACATTATTCACGAAGAATTGGGGTACAGGGGCAGCGGATGCCCCCGAATTCAGTCGTGTGAGGAAGCGTGCTTCGTTGCTCAGGAGCTTTTCCGACTAAGGATTAAGTGTTTCTGACATGCAGAAGCGGTACATGTCCAAATTTCTGACCACAGCGTTTATCCGGGCGGTCCGTAAAACCTGTGACAAAAGAGAAATAACAAAAGTTTGTAACTAATATAACAACCTTTGCCTTCATGCTCCGGCATCGAATGGAGGCGGTCGGATAGGGCAGATAGCGAAGATTCCTACGGGGATTCCGGGCTTGGACGAGATGCTTGAGGGAGGGATACCGTCCCCATCCATTGTGCTAATCTCGGGCGAGACCGGTAGCGGAAAGACCACGCTATGCATGCAGTATCTGTTCAAGGGAGCGGAGCTTGGAGAGCGCGGCATGTACTTCATGGCTTTGAGCGAGCCAGCTGAGGTCATGCTCAGGTTCATCTCCACTTATGATTTCGTGGATCAGCGGTACTTCGGGACGCTCATAAAATATGTCGATCTGGGTGAGGTCATATCAAAGGGAAACGAAGAGGAGATACTGGAGCTCATGGATCAGGAGGTTAAAAGCTTCCGGCCAAAAAGGATAGTAATAGACTCTCTCCCCTTCCTCAGAACCGTGCTCAAAGATGGATACAGCAGATTCTTGTTCAGGCTCGGAGCCATGATGAAGAGCTGGAATGGCGTGGTGTTGATAACCGCAGAGTCAAGAGCCAATGCGCCGTATCCGCAGGATATCGCGTGCATAACAGATGGCGTTATAATTCTATACAACATGGAGATAGGCCGAACCAGAAGAAGATCTCTGGAGATACTGAAGATGATGGGCACATCTCATCGCGCAGGAAAGCATGCTCTTGATATATCCTCGAAGGGCATCATAGTATACCCGGGATTATAGACCATGAGCATATCCATGAAAGGGCTATTTGAGCAGATCGAGATGTGGATTCTTGTGTTTATATTAGCTGTGGCTCTCTTTAACTGGCCCATCCTCTCTATACCCAGCCCCACAGAGAAGATCTTCGGCTTCCCAGAGCGTCTGATCTACATTCTTGTGATATGGTCGCTGATGATAATCTGGGCTTATCTCTTCGACAGGAGGGGTGCCAGATGAGCTCCCCGCTCTTCGCATTTGCGGTATTGGTCTCATACCTCATATTGCTTTTCATCATCGCCTATTACGCAGACAAGCAGAGAGCGATTGGCAGGAGCATAGTCTCAAATCCATATGTATATGCGCTATCCCTGGCGGTATACTGTACTGCTTGGACATTCTACGGCAGCATCGGCAGAGCCGCAAGCAGCGGCCTGAGCTTTCTAACGATATACATCGGTCCCACGCTTGCGATGCTTCTCGGCTGGATACTGATAAGAAAGATCATCCGCATATCGAAGGAGTTCAGGTTAACCTCGATAAGCGACTTCATAAGCTTCAGGTACGGGAGAAGCTACGCCATAGGTGCTCTCGTCACTATCATGAGCCTCATGGTCGTCATACCATACGTTGCCCTTCAGCTGATTGCGATGTCAAGCTCGATACAGATAATAAGTGGAGGCGAGAGCTTCTGGGACACGAAGCTGGCAATAGCGATACTCTTAGGAATATTCGCCATAATCTTCGGAGCAAGGCATCTCGATCCAATGGAGAGGCATGAAGGGCTTGTTGCGGCGGTAGCCTTTGAGTCTATTGTAAAGCTGACCGCATTCCTCGCTGCAGGCATCTACATAACCTGGGGCATCTTCGGAGGATACTCTGAGATAATAGATGGTGTGTTAGCAAGAGAAGAGTTCTCTCATCTGATAAACATAGAATACGCATCCTGGTTTTCCCTCACCCTCATATCATTCTTTGCGGCATTTCTGCTTCCAAGACAGTTTCATGTTATGGTCGTGGAGAACTCGGACGAGTCGCATATACGAAAGGCCATGTGGCTGTTTCCCCTCTACCTCCTTCTCATCAACCTTTTCGTGCCAGCGATAGCCGGTGCGGGTTTGCTTCTGGGAGTTCCCGGTGTCAAGGACATGTTCATAATAGAGATTCCATACGCCACGGGCAGCATACCGCTTGCGGTCTTCGTGTTCATAGGAGGGGCCTCGGCGGCTACTGCGATGGTGCTTGTCGATAGCGTGGCAGTTGGTCACATGATGCTCAACGAGCTGGAGCTGCCGCATCTGATGAGGCATCTCGGCCGGGGTAGAGAGCTTCCAGGCCTTTTACTTAAGGCCAAGCGCATAAATATTCTTCTTGTAGTAGCACTCGGCTATCTTTATTCCCGAGCCGTAGAATACCAGAGCCTTGTTGATATCGGCCTGGTCTCATTCGTAGCAGCTAGCCAGCTGGCTCCGGCTGTGATCGGAGGACTTTACTGGAAGAAGGGGAGCAGGGAGGGTGCGATCGCCGGTATGAGCGCTGGGTTTATTCTGTGGGTATATACAGCTCTGGTTCCAACGCTCGTCAAGGCCGGCTGGCTCTCTCAGTCGATCTTGGACTCTGGACCATTCGGCATATCCTCTCTCAGGCCCACCAATCTTTTGGGCATAGAGTTGGATCCCTGGACGAACGCCGTATTCTGGAGCATACTTGTGAATTCAAGCCTTTATGTTCTCGTATCATTGATGAGCACCTCTACTCCAGAGGAGAAGATCCAGGCAGAAGGATTCGTTGAGATATTCGGCGAGAAGAAGTTCGAGGTCCCGCTCAAGAGATACGCAATACGTTTGGGCACGGTGGATGAGGTCGAGTCGACGCTTGCAAGCTATATAGGACCTGAGAAGGCCAAGATGCTGATAGAAGCAGATCTCGCGAGGATCGGTGTCACACGGGATAAAATCGATGCGAGACATCTCCTTGAGCTATGGGATCATGCTGAGCGTGTTCTGACCGGCACGCTCGGAACATCCACGACCCGGCTCATCGTTGAGGAGTATATCATACCCAGACCGGTTGTTGAGAGAAAGGGCGTCACACCACCAAAATTCAAGCTGGAGTCCGGAAAGATCTATGTCTCGCCTGGAAAGGCGTATGATATATTCGCGGATCAGCTCACCCATGGAATCGAGGGGCTTTGCTTTACCAAGAGGCTGCCGGCTGAGGTGAGAAGTCAATATGGACTCACAGAGGTACCGATCATATGGCTCAATCCGAAGAGAGAGGGCAAGGAGAAACAGATCTCCCCCACAAACCTTCCTATGCTATTCCTGACCATAAAAACGTTCATAGATTCCAGCACGCATGGTGTTGTTATCCTAGATAACCTAGAATATATCATCGCCGAGAATGCGAATGTGGTCTCAGAGGAGGAGGTGCTGGATTTCGTCAGCCAGTTGGAGCGTCTTGTTCGCAAATCAGGTGCAAAGCTTCTCCTGGCTGACTCCTCCGACTTCGTGGGGGTCTGCGGTGTGCCCGAGGCAGATCTCGTCGAGGTCAAGGGTTTGATCTTCACAGCAGGGCCTCTGCCTGCATATCTTCTCAAGACGTTTGTATTCGCTATAATCGCAGGCACCCGACATCCCGAGGCCGCTATGGATCTGGTCAATATGGCCTTCAGAGAGCTAATGGTTCCTTCTGATGAATCCTCCTGCGATCCAGACATGCGCGGTTCGCGCATAATCGATATCGATCCCAGGTGCAAGCTCACAAGAAAGGAGTTCTTCACGATAGTACGGAATATATGTACGAACCTCAAAAAGATCGACCCGGACTTTGATACCATCAGTGTTCTCCGTCCTCTCACCACCAGATATGGATTAAGCATATACGAGCTGATCCTCGAGCCGGGAACCACATACGCGATCGAGGAGGAGAAGCCCATTCGTTGCTTTGAGATATTCGGAGAGCTCGTCAACACAGGTATCGATGGATTGTGCATATCGAGATACAATCCTGCAAGCCTGCGCGATAGGTACGATATATCGCCGGATAGGATCATCTGGCTCACGCAGAAGACAGAGGATGGCAAGTTCAGATCTGTGGATCCGACTAACTTCCCCAGGCTCAGCTCGATGATATCAGATTTTCTCAGAAGAGCGGAAAATCCCGTAGTGCTTCTGGAAGGTCTTGGTTATCTCATAACCCAGAACAACTACGAGACCGTGCTCAGGTTTGTACAATCGCAGAGGGATGAGATATCTCTGCGAGGTGCGATAATGCTTGTACACATAGACCCGCTCTCATTGGATACGAAGGAGCTTCACAGGCTGGAGGGAGAGATGGAGCCCCTTAAGCTCGAAAAACTTTCGTGATCGAAGGTCGTGGCAGTGTAACGAATTTTCTGTAATTTGCTGCTCTGTTGAATGACGTTCAGAAATCCAATCGCAGAGGGTTACTTCACGCGAATTTAAATTTTGATAAGAATAAATATCTGGTGGTCACATCGCCTCGAATTATTTAACACAGCAGTACCAAACACACCGACCTGAGATCGCTCATGAAATGGACGATTCGAATGCATTTTCGTAGCAAATAGCCTTTTGACCGCCTTGACGGCAGTGAGGATTCGGCAGACCGCATAAAGCAGCTCCAAAACTGGTGGCCACAAGTCTTGCCTCTCGACGTTGATCTCTTATTCTGGCAGATCCTCACCGAGCTCCTCATCGCTTAGGCAAAACATCGAGGCGGTTGAGCAGAGATGGTACACATTGCAGTAAGCGACATGCTACTGCATTATATGACCGAATCATGGGGTTTGGGGTCAACATCTGCAATATCGATCTTCTATTGGATTCATATGAGCTTTACAGGATGCTCAATGCTATATAATGCTAGGAGAACGGTACGTTGAGGTGTTTGATTTGAAAATCCCATTGGTGATATTGCTGATTTCGATGGTGGGGATGGGAGTCTCCGTATCCCCGTATGACATGTTTGAGGACGATGCGAACTACAGCTACAGCAGTCTTGAGATGACATTCCCTGGCTTCAGCTCGAATACGACTTTATCCATGACAGATCTATTCGACAACACCAGCATGTCTTTCTTTAGCGAGTTCTACTTCAGCAGCTCCTCCAGGACCTCTTTCGTGGGATTGAGCGAGCCGAGAAGGATCGAGATAAGAGGGCATGAGCCCAAGTTCGTCTATCTCTTCGGCGCGCAGCCCATATCCTACACAGAGTTCGTATCTCGTGCATCTATCCTCGGAACAAATCAGCTCTGGATCGCGGGATCCGACAAGTGGACGCAGTATGTGGTGTGTCCGGTGAACACAATGCTCAGGCTTGTAGCGGACTCCACCGCGAATGGATTGGCTGATATCTATGAGATATATCCGAACAACACAATAAACCGCAGACAGTACTACATCTACTCCGGATTCAACGACATGAACTTCAAGGCAGATGCGGTTGGTAGAAATATAATATTCTTCATAGCAAATAATATACCGAGCAATCTGGTTATCGTAGACGTAGTCCCGTCAGCACCTTACACTGCAACGCCGGTTCAACAACCCACGCAGATAACGACCGTGGGGAGCACATACCCAGTGCCACCAATGCCCACAGGAGTTCCACAGATTCCATCAGGTGATACAACAGTCATCATAAAATCCACTGGCATGAGAGGCTACGACGTCTACCTTGACGATGTGTATGTTGGAACAGATGGGAGAGGCGGAGATCCTCTCGACGGCTCTTTCACTCTCAGAGTTGTGGGCAACATGGAGCACTTCATAAAGGTCTGGGACGGCCAGTTCTTCTACGGCAAGCCGAAGTACTATCCGAGGGGTGTGACCACAACGCTCTGGGTTGAGCCAGGCTACGCCCTATACATTTGATATCTATGCAAAAAAACCTACGCCCGCGATGGCTCGCAGGAACCACGGGCGTGGGGTTCTCTTTTAATGATCTCCCGCTGGAAAAATTTATGCGGCCTTCGGCTTTGGAGGCTTGAGCATTGCGAAGGCCACGATAAAGCCGATAACAGCGAGTGCAGCCACGTATGGGAATACCTGGATGTATGCGCCGAAGATGTCCTTTGCCTGGCCTGCCATGATGTTTCCGATGACCGCGCCTGCGCCGTACGCCGTGAACACAAGGCCGTAGTTGCGCGCATAGTCCTTAGTGCCGAAGAAGCTCGCTGTTGCTGTTGGAGCTATGGCCAGCCAGCCGCCGAGGCACATCCAGAGTATGGCGAAGCTCACGGTGTACGCTGAGATCGATGCGGGGTTCATGTATATCAGCAGTGATGCCAGCAGTATCAGCACGAAGGATAGCATTGCAGCTCTTTGTGGTGTGAGCTTATCGGTCAGCCATCCGAAGATAGGTCGCCCACCGCCATTGAAGAACGCGAACGGCACGATCAGGCTTGTCATTAGCGCAGAGGCCTGAGCCTCAACCATGCGGGCATTCGCCGCCACCTCGAGGCCAACCGGCTTGGAGACACCGATGGCCATAAGGCCTGCTAGTGTTCCTATGGTGTAGCATATCCAGAGTCCGTAGAACGTGGTGGTCTTTGTCATCTCGCCCCTCATGAACTCCGCCTTCGGGGCAGCACCAGCCTTTGGCTCAGGCGGCTTCCAGCCAGCAGGAGTCCAGCCAGCAGGCGGGAATACAAGTACCGTCGAAAGGGCCACTGTTATTATCAGAAATGCGATTCCGAGGAAGCGGAACATGTTCAGCACGCCGAAGTTTGCGGTGAGATAATCCGCTATCGGACCTGTGACTGCTGCTGAGAAGCCGAAGCCCAGAACTGTGAGACCTACTGCAAGACCTCTCTTGTCCGGGAACCACCTGGCAGATGTCGTGATGGGACAGTTGTATGCGATTCCCACGCCAAGTCCGCCGATCAGACCGTAGTATATCGCAAGCGTTGTGGGGGATGTGGAAAACGACGCTAGGATCCATCCAAGCCCTACGAGAACACCGCCAATAATTCCGACCTTTCTGGGGCCCATCTTCTCTATGTACTTCCCGACCAGCGGCATGGTCAGGGCGAAGACCAGCAGAAATACGATATATGGAACCTGCATAGCTGTTGCGCTAACTGTAAGCCCAAAGCCCTCTGGAGGAGCTGCCGTGAACAGCTTCTTCAGTGGCGGGTTGATGATGCTGTATGCATAAATGGCACCAAGACAAAGCTCGATAAGCATGCCGGCTATGACAAGGACCCAGCGCCCAGACTCGGCCTTCATACCCAGCACTTTTACTTCATTCATGAATAACACCTCTTAAAGATGTTCTATAGGCTATACATATCAAAATCTATACGTCAAATTAGATATAAAGACCACAATTCCTTGCCACAATCCCTCCTTTACCTATTTACAACTGATCGAAAGATGGTTGTATTTGAATGATAGTGTAGGTTACTCTATTTAAAATTAGCGCATAAAGTTGTGTATCATGGTACGAAAATGCATCTGAATCATTTACATTCCCATGGGTGAATTGGGGCATGAGTGTTTTTCGAATAATTGAAACACTGCCTGGAGATAATATGCGTGCCAAAAGATGAGCGCTTTTGAGTTACAGCTACTTGTTAGCAGCTACGCGCATTTACCATGCTGGTCGTTTGAGCGCGACTTGGCTACTCTTCCTCTAACATGTTGTTGCCATGAAGCCTCTACCAATCACCCAACCCAATATATAGCGCTTCGAGGTAAATCAGAAGCAATCGACCGCCTTCCTCACTAAAGTGACTTGAGATCAACCCATCCGCGGCAGACTACCCGCGATTTGAACCTTCGTGGTAATGTATATCGCAGGATTCATCTCCTCGATTCATATCCTTATCAGGTCTATGTTTTTCTCGATTGCGATGTGAGCAGGAATATCGAGAACACTGGAGGCTCTATCTATTACAATGCCATCGCTCGTGGCCACAACAGCCGGGGAGTTCTTAAGGGTGCGATCGACATCCCTGAGAGTTTTTGCGGTGCCATTTATGTTTACGGCAGAGAATGCTCTTCGTATCTCAGCCGCGAGCTCGCCGGATCTGCTTATCTGCTGATCCAAGAGCAAGAGCGCCGATTGCGGCTTCGCCTCGGATATCGTATGGACGATCAACCCGATCGCATCATATGTGGCATCGGACCATCTGTATCTCCTGAAAATTCCGCGCATGTCTCTCAGAAAGCCATCATCACACAGAAAGACATCCTCTCCGGAGATGAGGCTCTCTGTGGTGATGAGAACATTATATCCGTCGATATGCAGATCTCTCCCCCTCACCTCTTTGATATCAACGGCTTTTTGCATCCTCGATGCTGCCACATCATCAGAGAGCACAGCCCTGGAGAGTATGTTTCTGTACCTTTGCTCGATTCTGTAGTGATCGGCGACAAACCTAACAGCTGGTCCTTGGGGGAATCCTCTGTTCAGAAGATACCTCAGGTCGCGCGCCGCCTCTTTCAGGACCTGAGGCGCCTCCTTGCCGATTCTCTCACCTCTTTGTAGAGATCCCTTCCGTGAGCATCTACGGCCACTATCATAGGACCCAGATCTTGGGCCTCCAGCACCCATACCGCCTCGGCCATGCCGAGCTCTAGCAGCGATGCGCTCCTCACCCTGAGAGATCGGGCTGCTGCAGCTCCACATCCCCCTGGATAGGCCAAGTATACGGCCCGTCCTCTCATAAGCTCAGCTGCTCCGGCGATGCCACCCTTGCCGATTATACAGCGAACGCCAAGGTCCAAGACCGCGGGAAGATATCGCGCCAATCTCGCGCTGGTAGTCGGTCCTGCCGATATCACAGCCGAGTCTCTTATCAATGGACCGCAGTGGTATATCGCGCCGCCTCTCAGATCGAAAGCGATATCATTGAGCCTATTATGCGCCTTATCCCTTGCGGTGTAAACAATGCCGCTAAGCCATACTATATCCCCTGCTCTCATCCTGAGGATATTACTCTCAGAGAGCGGGGTTCTCACTCTATGCTCCATCCATCCTCCCTTACTATAGCTGTAGCCCTTCTGTTCGCCCAGCACTGGAGGTTCACTGCCACTGGAAGGGATGCTGTGTGGCAGCACGCTCTCTCTATCCTGACACCCAGAGCTGTGGTATCACCACCAAGCCCCATGGGGCCTATACCCAGAGCGTTGATCCTTTTCAGGAGAGATAGCTCCTCTTCGCTCTCCCCGGGAAGATTGAGAAGCGCGCGTTTCGCTAGGCCTGCTGCCTGATCAAATGTCCCTCCCAGCCCAATGCCCACAAAAACCGGCGGGCAAGCATTTGGAATCCTCTCCACCAGTATATCCAAGATGTAATCGAAAGGATCATCGGCGGGATTTAACATTCCAAGGAAGCTCATGTTCTCAGACCCAGCGCCCTTGGGGAATGCTGTTAGCTTCAACGAATCTCCGGCGACACGGTCCAGGATCACATATGGCATGCCAGTGCCTGTGTTGTCGCCCGTGTTCTCCCTAGTTAGGGGCTCTACAACATTTGGCCTGAGCCATCCCTTTCGTGTTGCGATCCGCACCCCCTCAGCCAGAGCCTCCGTGAGATCGAAATCTATTGAGCATTCATCACCCAGCTCTACATGAAATACTGGAAGCCCTGTGTCCTGGCAGATGGGGCGCGCGTCGGATGAGGATATTTTTATATTATTAAGTATCGCCTTGAGATGATATCTTGCGATCTCATTGCTCTCCCTCCTCAGTGCATTCTCTATCGAGAGAACGACCCATTGGGGGAGCGAGATCTGCGCCTTGGAGATCACGGCTTCTGTTGCAGACACGACATCATGCAGCCTCAATGATACCACTCCTTATCCTTATCGGCCTCGATTGTCGCGGCAGCGAGATCTCCGATTGAATGCCCAGAGCGCGCTCCATCGCGTTCTTGTGCAGGTCCCCCGAGGTGTGTATGCCCCCCGGCGTGCCACGAACCGCCCTGCATGGGTACTGCTGGCATGAAAGCCCTGCATATGATGGAGCTTCATCAATGCTCTTGCCCAGAACCTCTCGAGCCACATGCCATGTGCTGCCGCAGGGAGATCCACGAATCACATCCACCCTGGATACTCTGTCTCCGTTCAGCTCGACCCTGAGCTCAGGTCTCCCAAAGCGCTCCGCAAATGCATCAACCGCCTCGACCCCGACCTTCTCCAATGTGCAGCAGATCTCATCCACCTCTATGTACATATCATACATCTCCGAGATCTGCCGCAGCTCCTCTATCGAGCCCGCCCTCCCGATGCCTCCCGGGATCAGCAGGGCCTTTACACCCTTCTCGCCGGCTTTTCTCGCGATCGAAGGCGTGAGATCAGGATGCAAGGTATACATTATTATGAGATCCGCGTCGAAGACATCTTCATCCAGCCCTATGCTCTCGAGAAAATCCTCTGGATCCTCGATGAAGTTGGGAAGCACCTCTGGCACGGCTGAATGCACAACCTCGAAGTCCGTGTGATTCCTTATAGTCTCTATAAGCCGCTCGCCGTACTTTCCCCTCGTGATCACTCCGATACGCATGAAATGAGATATACCAGAGGTTATAAGAGGCCGATGGTCTGAAGGCAGTGACCTCATCACCGGCCTGAATGCCGGAGTCTTTGCTAACCCCATCTCTATAAAGATAGCGAGGATCCCTATAAACCTCCCCTTTAAGATTCTTGCTTGTTGCAGCATAGTTGTATTAATACTATTTTATATCAAAAAGGTAGGTTTTTAGGATCCCTCTAGCATCGCTCGTATAGGCGCGCAGTCGCGCACTTAGAGAAAAATTCTTTACGCAGCCAGAAAGCGATAGCATTAAAGCGAAAAATGGAGAATACATCTGGCGCAAACTCCGCTCCCAGCAGGAGAGGAGGCCATGATATCGAAGTTCTCGTAGAACTGCTCTGTTGAATACTGTTCAGAACTCCAATAGCATGGGGTTAATTCATACGGATTTTAGATTTGACAAGAATCGATGTCCAGCGACCACATCGCCTCGAATTATTCAACACAACACATGGAACTGCTATGATAAGTAGCGGGGAGTAGATTTGAACTACTGATCTACGGGTTATGAGCCCGTCGGGATTTCCTGGCTACCCCACCCCGCTCCTGCTTTTATGGGGTACAAATCTAGACAATGCAGATCCGATATAAAACCCTTTTGCAGTTCCCGGGGACATCTTTGAACGAAAGAACATGGCTGGTCTTCCCAGCATTCAAGCATCGGGTTATTCCAGTCACTTTAATTCGGGCTCTTGCAGTTACTCGTATAATTGTAATCTGCAGCAAGTAGACCACGCAGGATTCGTCGGGTTATTGCGAATGGCTATTCCTGAGAAGCTTTTCGGTAAATCGAGATCAAAACCCGACTCCCTCAAGCGTATATTTGCATACCGGTTTGATATGGCTTTGCAGCGAGTGAATGCGAAGAATGATAAAGCATTTAGGGCTGAGGACATTCAGTCAGAAGGTGATAGATTGGAGATGAGCATTGTAAAGGATCCTGGTCTTGCTGGAGCTGGAGAGAAGAGAATCGAGTGGGCAAGAAGGCATATGCCCGTGCTTCAGCTTATAAAAGAGGAGTTCGAGCGCGAGAAGCCGCTACAGGGCATAAGAATAGTCGCGTGTTTGCATGTTACAGTTGAGACAGCCAATCTCATAGCGACGCTATCGGCTGGTGGCGCGGAGATCGCTCTCACGGGCTCCAACCCACTGAGCACCCAGGATGATGTGGCAGCAGCGCTCGCAATGCGCGGAATACACGTCTATGCATTCAGAGGGGAGAACGAGAAGGAGTACTACGAATGCATAGAGCGCGCCCTTGAGATCGCCCCGAATGTAACGCTGGACGACGGCGCTGATACAATAGCTGTGATCCACCAGAGCCATCGCGAGCTTCTGCCCCATATACTAGGAGGGTGTGAGGAGACCACAACCGGTGTTATGCGGCTGAGAGCGATGGCAGATGATGGTGCACTTGGCTATCCTGTGATAGCAGTAAATGATGCCGAGACAAAGATGATGTTCGATAACAGATATGGCACAGGCCAGTCGACTGTGCATGGTATCATGAACGCCACGAACTTCCTATTCGCCGGCAAGACCGTTGTTGTGGCTGGATACGGCTGGTGCGGAAGGGGATTTGCGATGCGCTCAAGGGGGCTTGGCGCAAACGTGATCGTCGTCGAGACAGAACCAAGAAAAGCCCTGGAAGCCGTCATGGATGGTTACAGGGTTATGTCGATGAGATCGGCTGCGCCGCTTGGAGATCTATTCGTTACGCTCACGGGTGACATAAATGTCATCAGAAAGGAACATTTTCCGCTCATGAAAGATCAGGCGATCCTTGCGAACAGCGGGCACTTCAACGTGGAGATCGATATACCCGGACTTGAGAGCCTCGCGGTCTCCAGAGAGGAGATCCAGCCGAATGTGACGGAGTACGTGATGAAGGATGGAAAAAGGATCTATCTCCTGGCTGAGGGGAGACTGATAAACCTGGCAGCAGCCTACGGTCATCCACCAGAGGTTATGGATATGTCCTTCGCAAACCAGGCTCTTTCGGTTAGATACATCGTGGAGAACGGCAGAAGGCTTGATAGGAAGGTGTATCCGGTGCCTGTGGAGATCGACAGAAGAGTGGCGGAGCTGAAGCTCAAGGCGATGGGAATAGAGATAGAGAGCCTCACACCCGAGCAGTACAGGTATCTGCACAGCTGGCAGATGGGGACATGAATATGGACATAATCAGAGAGAGGGTTGAGGAGTACCTGCAAAGCATCCTGGGGGAGAATGCCAAGCTCATATCCATGCGCAGGATGGGAGAGACCATCCCCACAACGGGTGATGTGAAGGGCTTCGGCTATGGGAGCCCGCTCCTTGTGGAGTGCTCGGTCGATGGGAGGAGTGTGCAGTTCGTGCTCTCCACCATGCGGGTGCAGCATGGCTTTGGGCACGACCACTTCTCCGATAGAGCACAGGTTCTGCTCTGGCAGCACTCAGCCTTCAACAAACTTCCCAGGCACGTCAGATCCATAGATGTAGGATACTTCACGCACTCTGGTGATCTGAAATCATGTGGCGACGCGGCGGAGTTCTTCCTCATAATGGAGAAGATCGAGGGGAAGGAGTACTTCTTCGATCTTGAGCAGGTGAAGGAGCGCGGAGCCGCAGATCTTGATAGGAAGAGAGCTGTTGCGCTTGCTGATTATCTGGCTGAAATACACGCTGTCAAGCACGATTGCCCGCCTCTTTACAGGCGCAAGATCAGGGATACGATAGGCCATGGAGAGGGGATCATGGGGATCCTCGATGACTACCCCGATGGTGTTGATTTTCTCGAGCCGAACGAGCTCTGCGAGATCGAGAAGCGATGCATAGAGTGGCGGTGGAGATTGAGGCATATGACCCACAGGCTATGCCAGGTGCATGGCGACTTCCATCCTTGGAATGTTATGTTCAGGGAGGGCGACGATTTCTCTGTCCTCGATAGAAGCAGAGGTGAATGGGGTGAGGCTGCAGACGATCTCACCGCGATGTCTATGAATTACATATTCTATTCGGTGCAGAAGGAGCTGCGCCTCGCAGGCGGTCTCAAAGAGCTCTTTGAGATCTTCTTCGACAGATATCTGGAGAAGACGGGTGATGAGGAGGTGCTGAAGGTTATTGCGCCGTTCTTCGCATTCAGAGCACTGGTTGTCGCCAGTCCGACCTGGTATCCGCTTCTCTCATCAGATGTCAGAAGAACCCTATTCGATTTCCTCGAGAACGTTCTGGAGGACGAGGTCTTCGATTACAAGAACTTGAATTCGTACCTCAAGTAAATGGCGAAGCTATACGCTTTCGAGCTGTCTGGGGAGCATCCGACTCTGCCGAGAAGCGAGGCGCTAGCTCTTCTCGAGATTCACTCCGCATCGTTCGAGGTGGCGCATCAGCTGGAGCGCTGTCTTGTGGTGGCTGCAGATCAGCTGGATTTGAACATGCTGGAACGAAGGCTCGCTATGACTCACAGGATAGTGGAGATCTTGGCGATATGCGATGCTAACTACGAATCGATCGAAACCGCGCTGCGCTCGCTCGATCTTCCCAATCGGAGATACAGAATAAGGGCCCGAAGACTAGGCGATGACAAGCTAACAGGCTATGATGTGGAGCGAATGGTCGGGAGGGCTCTCTACGCTATGGGGTACAGGGCGGATCTCGAGAATCCAGAGCTCGATTTCCGGGCGATCGTATCTCTTGGCAAATTCATCTTCGGATATGAGGTCGCGAGGCCCGAAAGAAGCGGTTTTGAGAGACGTAGGCCCCATCTCAAGCCATTCTTCTATCCTGGCGTTCTAATGCCCAGAATCGCTAGGTCTCTCGTAAACCTCACTATGGTCCAGCAGGGGGAATTCCTGCTCGATCCATTCTGCGGAACTGCGGGAATTCTCGTCGAGGCAGGTCTTATGGGGATAAGATGCGCTGGTATCGATGTTCAGAGGAAGTTGATCACAGGAGCAAAACTGAATCTTGTGGGGCTTGATGCAGATCTCATAGTAGGAGATGCAAGATCTCTGCCTATCCGGGATGCATCGATAGATGCCATAGTCACCGATACCCCGTATGGAAGATCCGCTGTGATAAAAGCCAGATCTAAAGAAGAGATGCTATTGATTAGCTTCAAGGAGATGTACAGGGTGCTCCGGCCGGGGAGGATAGCAGTCGTGGTCACGGACAGGCCTGCCACGCAGCCTCTGAGAGATGCAGGTTTCAAGATATCAGAAACGCATACAGACAGAGTTCACAGAAGCCTGACCAGATATATACAGGTTTGCGAGAAGCCGGCGAACTTTTGAAATGCCGACTAAATATTAATAAGAGAAGTAAGGTAAAAAGAGTGGGTATTTCTGAAGGGTATTTAGCATGACGATATGCGATGACTTTGAGATGGCAGAGGAGCAGTTCAAGGGTTTCACGCGGTCTGCCATAAGAACGAAGGTGCTTCTCGCGCTGAAGGATGGAGAGCTCACCGCCGGAGAGCTAGAGAGGCTTTTGAAGACGAGGGCATCGACGATATTGCATACCGTCAAGGATATGATCGAGAGCGGGATCGTTGTGAAGACCCTGAACGGCTACAGGCTTACAAACCTCGGTCGGATACAGACTCTTCTGCTCAATAAACTCCTGAGCGCTCTGGCCGTGCTGGAAAAACATAAGGATTTCTGGATGACGCATGACATAAGCGCGATCCCAGAGGAGCTCCTTGTGGAGATGGGCATGCTCAACGAGGGGGAGATTGTGAGCGGAGATCCAGCTGCTATATTGAAGACCCAGGAGATCTTCGTCTCCCAGCTGATCTCATCAAACAGCATATACGGCGTCTCCCCCATAATAATTCCCAATTACCCCCGTGCGATTGATACGGCAGTCAAAAAGGGGGCACATGTCGAGCTCGTCCTGACAGCTCCGATATTGGATATTGTCATAAAAGAGTATAGATCTCTGCTTGTGGATCTTCTCCGCCATGAGAACTTCGAGCTGTACAGGCTCGATGAGGATGTGAAGGCGGCGTTCACAGTAATAGACTCATCGCTATCGCTTGGCCTCTTCAGGCTCGACGGAGGATACGACATAGGCAAGGATCTGATATGCACAGGCGAGAGCGCGAGAGAGTGGGGCATGAGATTGTTCACGCACTACAAGAGAAGATCGAAAAGAATCACATCCGTCTGACCAGATCAGACTGTTCCAGTTAAAGCCATCAGATCACATCAAATCCGGGGTTTGGCGAATCAAGTTCCGCGATACTAATACGATCATTCGCAAACCCGGATCCTAAGCAAAAGGCGCAAAATGTGACCTGTCCCGATAAGCGCTGAGGCCAGTTTGGACCTTTACCGCTTCTGTATGTCAAAAACACTTAATCCTTATTCGGACAGGTCCGCAAATGTGGGAATAACTATTTCAATTAACCTGTCAAAAAGAGAATGGTGATTCTCGATGCCTGAGTTTGCCACACCATTTGCCGGCATGGCCAGCGATCGCAAGCTAACGAAGGACGAGCTGGTGAGAGCGGTACGATATGTCATAGCCGCTGAGTATGAGGCGATCCAGCTCTACACACAGCTGGCGGATTCCGTAGATGACGAGAGAGCAAAGGCTGTGCTCAAGGATATAGCCGACGAGGAGGTTGTGCACGCCGGCGAGTTCCTCAGACTTCTGAAAGAGCTGGAGCCGCGCGAGGAGGAGCTATACAAAAAGGGATATGATGAAGTAGAGGAGATCTTGGAGGAGATCAAGAGCTGATACCTGATTTATTTGTAATTTTTTAAAAGCGTGTTGAAGAGGATTTCTAGAACTCGTCTTTTTGGTATAAAATATTGTTAATATGAGCATGCAGCAACATACGAGCACATTAAAAATGAGGTTTACAGGAATCCTCTGAAGAGGATATCCCAAAACCTGCTGTGTTGAATAATTCGAGGCGATGTGGCCGATAGGTGTCGATTCTTACCAAATTTTAATTTGTATGAATTAGCCCTCTGCTATTGGATTTATGAACATTATTCAACACAGCAACAAGAACCTATCCGAATAAGGATTTTCTTACATGCAGAAGCAGTAAATGTCCAAATCTCTGGCCTCAGCGCTTATCCGGACACGTCCAGCAGCAAAACCGAAATATTTATATTCGACGATTGCCTAAATCCTGTTGGGCAAAAGCCGGACGCGTTCCCACCTCCGACACCCGCCTTTTGCCTCCTATCTTCCCAATTTTCACGAAAATTGCTGCAGGATCTTGCTTGAGGACGCCCAAGCTATCAAATGATGAAAGCATTTCAACCTTTTTACGGATCAAACGCTGCAGAATCAAGTAGCCTTCATCAAGAAAGAGACCATAGCGATCAAAAGCGATGAATCGCGAATTCTCATCAAAATCGATCACCTCTCGCAAAGATGGCATAAAAATTTGGTATGAAAACGGCTTGGGGAGGGCTAGGTTGAGATTGCCAACGATGGCCTAGTAAATATTCCATAAAATATCTGATATGAAAATATCCCTTGCCATTTCCATTCACATCTATCTCATATGCTGGAGCATCTCCTTCACCACACTGCCCATCGCGATCCTCCTTCTGGCCTCGGTGAGGAGCGTTCGCGATACCCTCTGCTTAGTGTAGGGATCCTCGATCCACTCGAGATCCGGATAACCCACATCCATCAGCATCAGCCCTTCCGGAGGCGCTGTAGGCGCACCGGCATTTGTCGATGTATCTAGGAGCTCTTGAATCCAGCTAACGGGTTTTTCTCGGCGACCTATCAGCTCCAGGGCCCCTACGATACGTCGAACCATGTTCCAGAGGAAACCATCGGCCCTGATGTCGAAGATGTAGAGCCCGCCAGTCTCTTTTATCTCTAGACGTTTAATGGTACGAACCGTATCCACCTTTGACGTGGAGAAGTTCCGGAAGTCATGAGTCCCAATGATGAGATCCGCTGCCTCTCGCATTTGGCCCAGCTCCAGATCTGGAGAGAAGAGGATGTATCTGTACTCCCTCCAAAGAGCACTCCATCTTGCGCTGAAACCGAAAGGCGCTCTCGCCCTCGCCCATGCCCAAACATCGGAGGGCAAGAGGTCGTTTATCACTCTTGGGGCGGCCAGATGCTCCAGCTCCTCATCTATCCAGAAGTCGATAACCTGGCCAAGCGCGCTCACGCCTCTGTCGGTCCTGCCAGCGTAGCAGAAGTCCCCGTTAGTCACACCGATACTCGCGAGCGCATCTCTTATAACAGCCTCCACCGTGCGCAGTCCAGGCTGCCTCTGGAAGCCGTGATATCCATCGCCGAGATACGCGACCTTCAGTGCGATCTTCATCTTCATCGGATGCCGATTCGCATTTCAGACTTCGGTATATATTGCTAAATGTCCCTCGGATCAGTGATCTCCCCAGTTATCGCGCTGGCTCCGGCAACTGCTGGAGAGCAAAGATATACCTTGCCCTGCGGGCTGCCCTGCCTGCCGACGAAGTTTCTGTTCGATGTTGAGAGCGATACCTCGCCGGGCCCTATCAGCCCGAAGCTGCCACCCATGCATGGACCGCAGCAGGGATGCTCGACGATAGCGCCCGCATCCACGAATCGCTCGATAAGACCGGATCTAAGCGCTTTCATGTACTCCTTTCTGCTCGCGGGAATCACGATCATCCTGACGCCACGAGCGACAGGCTCATCGCCCATGACCTCAGCGGCAAGCTTCAGATCCTCGAATCTGCCATTAGTGCACGAGCCCAGGAAGACCTGGTCTATTTTAATATGGTTGAGCTTGCTCACAGGCACAACATTGTCGACACGATGTGGCAGAGCGATCTGCGGCTCGAGATCGCTCACGTCCCAGTATCTCTCCGCGACTACGGCATCCTCATCACCCCTTATGGGCTCTCCGGCTACCCACTCCTTGAGGTATGTCATAGTCACTCTATCGGGCTCGATCAGACCGGCCTTTGCGCCCATCTCGATCGCCATGTTCGTCATTGTCATGCGCTCGGCGACGCTCATCCTGCTGACCGCCACTCCCGTAAACTCGCATGCGAGATAGTTTGCTCCATCCGCGCCGATATCCCCGATTATCCTCAGTATCACATCCTTGGATGTCACCCTCCTGGGAAGCCGGCCGTTGATCACAAGCCTGAGAGTCTGTGGTACCATAAACCAGAGCTTGCCTGTTGCGAAGACGCTTGCCATATCTGTAGACCCAACGCCTGTCGCGAAAGCGCCGAGAGCGCCATAGGTGCATGTGTGTGAATCCGTGCCGACTATGAGCTGGCCTGGGAGAACGTGGCCGTTCTCCGGCATCACCTGATGGCATATACCGCTGAAGACATCATAGTTGATTATGCCCTGTTCTTTCGCAAATTTGCGTAAAAGCATATGATTTTCGGCAGCCTTTATGCTATCAGCAGGCACCTGATGGTCGAAGAGTAGCACTATCTTCGAGGGATCCCATACCTTAGCTTCCCTTCCTGCTATCTCATAGAAGCCCTTGACGGCAAGCGGTCCTGTGATGTCATGGATCATGGCACGATCTATCGAGGCCATGACGAACTCGCCTGCTCTGGCCTCCTTCCCCGCAGCCCTTGAGAATATCTTCTCCGAGAGGGTTTGACCAGTCATGCTCTCGCCCATCACGCCCATGATAGATAAATCTTGAGCTCCGGCAGGCGTGACCGTGCAGCATAATCTTGCGGAGCAGAAGAGGATTTTGAGAAGATGCTCTGATTACTGCGACAACTCCTGCCTCAGAGAGAAGCTGGGATAACCTCTGTGCCATCATGAGTGCCATCTATCGCTCTTATCAGATTTGATACATCCCCGCCGTGAACCACAACTGTGGGGATGGAGCTCCGCTCGATTATCTTGGCCGCGAGCGGATCCACAGGAGATTTAGAGCCCGCCCTCAACTCGATCTGGCTCATCATCCTCGCAAGATCCCTTGCTGTTATTCTGGGGATCTTCACAGCATCCGGATCCCGCGCGGGATCTGATGTGTAAACGCCATCAACAGAGGTAGCGATTACGAGCATATCCGCCCTTGCATATTCCGCCATGAGCGCTGCAACAGCATCCGTCGTCTGTCCTGCTGAGATGCCGCCCATGACGATGATGCTGTACGTCTTCGAGGCATCCAGGGCCTCCTCGTAGGATGTTGGAATCCTTGCCGGCGCGGAACCGCTCAGTGCAGCGACGAGGAGCATTGCATTCATTCTCGTCGCGAGGATGCCTATAGAGTCGCATAACGCCTCGCTCGCGCCGGCGCTCCGTGCTCTGTTTATGTAATCCCTGGCCAGAGCGCCCCCACCTACGACCACATATATCCGGTTATCCTCTCCGATCTCCTTGAGCTTATCTGCATATCTTATCAGACCGCTTGAATCCTGACCCGCGAGAACAGAACCGCCCAGTGAGTATACTATTATCATCCCTCGCCAGGAGATACGTATTGATTCATAACTCTTTCCGGACTTGAGATGAAGCTCTTCGTCTACGAAGATACGATGGAGGATGCGTGTTGAGTAATGTTCAGAAATCCAATAGCGGATGTCCGGTTTATACGAATTAACATTTTGACAAGACCATTTAGACCATCGGTGTTCCAAAGGAGCGATCCTCAAGCTCTAATACCTTCTCCCACACGAAAAGGCAGCTGCATTCAACGTTAAGATCTGAGCGGTCCTGGCTGAGAGAGAATGAGCGTATAGCTTCTGCGACGTATCTCTCGCATGCCCCGCAGTTGTGCGGCCCCCTTTTCGCCCCAGCCCCCACAGGATCGCATATGATGGGGATGCTCAAGGACGATTCGCTGAGCACCTTCACCGCGGACCACAGCCAAGGTGGTCTGTACCTGCCACGCTTCCACATTCTCTCGAGGGGGGTGTTGCGCTGGATGTTACAGAGGTTGAGCGAGATCATGTCGGCATAGGGCTCCGCGTCTCTTGCAGAGCGCATCGCATCGATGATAGCATCCCTCTCCGAGAGGCCTGGTGGCTTTAAAAGAAGATACGCCTTGACGCGCCCACCTGTGGAATGTATGATCTCGCTTGCTCTCATAAAATCGGAGAAACTGAATCCTTTATTTATGAGATGCATCCTTACGAGATCGCTCGAGCTCTCCAGCCCTATGCCGATCTCGGTATCCACGAAGCTCAGGCACTCCTCGACGATCTCGCGGTTGATGTGCTCCGGCCTCGACTCCAAGATCAGTCTTTTTATGCCTTTATCCCTCAAAGAGCGTAGAATCTCGAGGCGCGCCTCTTCCGGAACCTCGAGAGGGTCTAGAAAGCTGCCGCTGGTGTATATTTTCACTAGCTCCACATTCCCCACATTTGCAGAGCGGAACTGGGCGATGAGATCCTCAGCTCCCGCCTCGACGCCCTCCTGTGCGAAGCCGCACATGACGCACCGATTCCATCTGCAGCCCCTGGTCCTGAGAATGATGGTGACAGAATCAACAACTCTGCTATCGAGGAGATCCATCCCCCGCCAAACCGCAACCGGAGATCTAGGATCCTTCATAGCTACCTGAGATACTGCATGGCGCTTATAGCTGCCGATGCACCTGACCCGACTGCTGTGGTAACCTGCATTCTCCCGCCTGTGACATCTCCAGCGGCGAACACGCCCTGCATCGAAGTCTCCTGCGTTAGACGGTTGACCTTTATGAAGCCCCCCTCAGTCATCTCAAGGCCCAAATCTTTTGCAAGGGTTACGTTTGGAACCACCCCCATCTCCACAAAGACGCCATCTACCCTGATGGATCTGGGTACCCCTCCGACCATGAATTCAACGCCTTTGAGAAAATCATCGCCGATTATGGCTGTTACCTCAACGCCAAATGTCTGCGTTATGTTCTGTATCTTCTTCAGACGTTCGAGATACACAGCCTCCGCGACGAGCTTCTCCCTCGGGCAGAGAAGATGCACCTTGCTACATATGTTTGAGAGATAGAGAAGCGCGCGAGCAGCACCATTGCCATAACCTATCACCGCGGTCGTCTTTCCTCTGAATAGTGATCCGTCGCAGTAAACGCAATACGAAAGCCCGCGAGTCACATACTTATCTTCGCCCGGAACGTTCAGCCTTCTATGAGATGCGCCAGTCGCCAGAATCAATGCCCTACCTACATACTCCCAGCTCTCGGTCTTGATTCTGAAAGTATCATCCAGATGTACTATCTTCTCCACCATCTCTGGTCTGTACTCCGCGCCGTATTTCTGCGCCTGGGCAAGCATCCGCTCTGAGAGCTCGATACCCTGAATCCCGTCCGGAAATCCGGGGTAGTTCTCATAAAGGCCGCCCATCGACTGCTGGGAGGTGTAAACGTTACCAAGTATCAATGTCTTCATACCTCCTCTGGCGCAGTACATACCAGCGGTCAGACCTGCCGGACCGGCACCTACAACGATGACATCATACAAGGGAAGACACCAGAATTTTTTGGCTTTTCATAGTAGATAAACTCAATCTCCCATAGAGCGGAACTGCTGAATTAGAGATTGCCGGGGAGAATCCACAAATCGACACTTTGATCTCAGCAGCCTCCTTCTTTGTTCATAGAAATACCATGGGGAATGGAGGTGTCCGAATAAGGATTAAGTGTTTCTGACATGCAGAAGAGGATAATGTCAAAATTTCTGGCCTCAGCGCTTATCCGGATGTGTCCTACGGAAATATCAAAGAATTGATTTTAGAGGATTCCTATTTACTTGCTCCCCACGCATCATTTTCATCTTCAAGTGCTTATTTAGATCATTTACGTCCAAGTTGGTACGGAAATGCCTTTCGAGCCGTTTTTCCATTCACTTGGGTGATCTTGGGTCAATGAGTGTTTGGTATGAAAATATGGATCTCCAGCAGGTCTATTTAAATCTCGATGGTTGGCCGTTAGGCCGTGGGGTTTTCGATAGCCGCAATCAATTTACCTATGTCGGAATTCTGCTAAGAATCGATTTTCATCGACCTCGAGACCTAGATTTATTCGACACAGCGAGAGATGTGTTTTGAGTATGTTCCATGCTAGTCTTTGGCAACCTCTCGTCAATCGCCTTAGCCGAAAAATTTATATTCGACGAAAGCCGTATAGCTGTTTGGGCAAAAGTCGGAAATTGTTTTTCCTCCCTCCTACATCCCACACGGCTTTTGCTCATACTCTCTTCTTTTAAGCGCGTTTAATGCCGATCTGTTTTGGATCACCTGGCTTATCAGCTTTGCGAAATGGCATGCGGAGCGTCGTGGTTACAATCTGGTCGAAGAGCGGGAGCGGGCGATGAACCGTTAACATCAGCTATGATCGATTTATGCAGAAGAGAACGTGCGCCTCCACTGTCGTATATGCTTGAAAGATTATCGAGATGCTCGCGATCCTGAGAGGGGGACTCTGTGGCATCGGCTCAAGCTTGCCAGCTTTCAGTTTCTTTTCAGTCCAGGAGCACCAATCCAAAGAGGGAAAAGCGCTCGTGGTAAGATCCCAAAACCTTTACATCATATCCAGCGTTTCTTAAAGTCGCAAAGAGATCTATGCCGCATGCCTCAACGGAGGGGCGCATTATATCTTTGTGTCTGCAGAGGATTGCATCTGTAATGCTCGGAGCCTCGCCTCTGGAGATCTTCTCCTCCGCGACGCACGTCTCGCAGAAGGTACATGGCATCGCCCCCATACCAAATGCCTTATAGCAGCCCATTAGAAACGCTCGGCGCTCAAGCTCGAATATCGTTTTATGCAGAAGTGTGAGCGAATCCCAGAGGTAATGATGAAGCCTTTTAGGCTCGTATCCTGGTGTTGGAACTGGGTAGAATCTTGCGAGCACTGCGAACTTGTAATCAGCAAGCAGTCGCCTGGTCTCATCGGGGGTCGGAGCGTAGGGAGGGCAGCAGAGGTGCTTCCCATATGCTCTGCAACCGTATCTGCATTTCAACCTCACCCAATCGCTCACAACCACTATCTCCGTGGAGATAAGCTTGATATCCTGATGTATCTCCTTTAAAGCATTCAGAACATCAGCGAGATTGTATAGGGGGGAGCTCTGCTTCTCTCTCATGGAATCTACTATGTTAATTCATGTATAAATCCTTAAACCAGAAATTTATTGCTAAAATATATATTTTTTCTATGGTGTATTTGGACCTGCTCGAATAAGGGTCAGGTGTTTCTGATATGCAGAAGCGGTAAAGGTCCAAATCTCTGGCCTCTGCGCTTATCCGGACAGGTCAAGCTGGTCGATGCGCGCCAACAACACAGAGATGTTCAAGCTGTGATGTCATGGTAACAAAAACGTTGAAGGATCGAGTCCATGAATGTCCACACTGTGGATTAAGACTCGATCGAGATAATAATGCTGAATGAAAACACCCTCGGACTGGGGGTATAGGCGGGTAGATACCGGACAACCGGACCGATGATGCAGGATGCCCGCCAATTCGTCTGCGGCTGGAGGTCACGTTGCACTAGTTGATATGCTCAATTTCATCCGCCCTCAAGCCAAATCCTCAGCGCCATCATCGATCTACCCCTGTGGGATATCCTGTTCTTCTCCTCAATTCCCATCTCTGCTACCGTTTTTCCGTCAACCTCGAATATCGGATCGTATCCGAAGCCGCCTGTTCCACGTGGTTCGAAGCAGATCCTGCCCCGAAGCTCACCTTTGAATATCACATGGTCCCTGCCCGGCGCCGAGTACCCCACTATGGATCTGAAGACGGCATCGCGTTTCTCTACCCCATCCATGAGTTTGAGGATACCTTCGTTTCCTATCGTCTTTTGAACATAAGCAGAATAAACGCCTGGAAATCCATTCAGGGCATCGATGAAAAGCCCCGCATCCTCTATGATGAAGGGCGCGTTTAAGCGAGAGGACAGCTCTCTCATGCCAAAGAGCACAACATCCTCTAGCGTATCCGCCTGTATCTCAGTATAGCCTATATCGAGTTGAACCAGATCTGGTATGATGTCCTGCGCTTCCGCGAACTTTCCTTTATTGCTGGTGACAAAATATATCATGTGCTCACCTTTACCTCTCGTTAGACAAAGATATTTCACCATCGAGCAGATGCTGGGATGATGCGACTTGATATCTATCTTGTGGGCCAGGTCGGATCCAGGTCAAAGGCTGTCCATCTGATAAAGAGCGGAAAGGTAGCAGTCAATGGAACCATCTGCATGAAGCAGTCCTACAATGTGAAGCCAGGTGATCGCGTTGAGATCATCGAGGGCTTCAAATACGTGAGCAGAGGTGGTTACAAGATAGAGCCCATCTTCCGAGACCGCTCCTCGGAGCTCAAAGGCATTTATGTTCTGGACGTTGGATGCTCAGCCGGTGGCTTCTCGGATTTCTTCCTGCAGAATGGAGCCGCAAGGGTCGTGGGTATAGATATAGCGGAGTCCTGCGTGGATACCAAATTACTTCGGGATCCCAGGTTCAAATTCATCGGCGGAATCGATGCGAGAGATCTCAGGGGTCTGAGGGATAGCTTGGGAGAGGAGCGCTTCGAGATCATAGCTGTTGATGTGAGTAATGTCTCGCTGAGAGATGTTCTTCCGAATCTGAAGGAGTTTTTGAGCCACGAGGGGCGTATCGTGGCGTTATTCAAGCCACCATACGAGATCGATGGCGGATCGAGCCGGAGGGATGCAAGCAGAGCGAAGAGCAGTTTCGAGCTCTGGCTTGCGCCGGAATTCGAGATCCTACAGATATGCGAATCGCCTATCCGAGGTGGATCTAAGAACAAGGGCACGGTCGAGTATCTGTACCTCTTAAGGCCGAGAGAGGAAAGGAGGACTGGCACAGGAGATCTGTATGAGTGACAGCCGGGCCGAAGCGCTAGCTCTTCTTGACGAAGTGCTGCTAAGTTCTGCTTCGACAAAGCGATGTCCATCAGAAGCTCTGAGGCACGTCTTTACAACCCCATATCTTGTTCTATACCAGGTGGGGATCTGCTCGAATAAGGATTAGGTGTATCTGACATGCAGAAGCGTAACAAACTGGCCTCAGCGCTTATCCGGACAGGGCCCTAGGCGGAGAGATAATCTAAATATATCACCTTCATCATTGCCCCCAGCCATGGAAGTGAAGCTGGATCCCTGGGGCGCAGTCCAGGTCGACGATTACTCAAAGCTGTTCGAGGAGTTCGGCATATCACGCTTCGATGAGATACTGCATGAGATAGACGATCCACATCCATACATGAGGAGACGCATAATCTTCGGGCACAGAGATTACGATGTCGTGGTCAGGGCGATGAAAGAGGGCAAGCCCTTCGCGGTCATGAGCGGCTTCATGCCGAGCGGGAGGGCGCACTTCGGCCACATGATGGTGATGAACGAGATCATATGGCACCAGAGACACGGAGCTGATGCGTTCGTAGCCATCGCAAATATGGAGGCGCATGCAGTTAGGGGAATCAGCTGGCAGAGATGCAGAGAGCTTGGAATACACGATTACATTCTGAGCCTCATAGCGCTTGGCTTCGAGCCTACTGGCCACATCTATTTCCAATCGGAGAACTACAAGATGAGGGATCTCGCATTTGAGCTAGCGTCAGAGGCCAATTTCTCAGAGGTAAGCGCCATCTACGGATTCTCAGGTGAGACGACAATCGGGCACATGGAGTGCGTGATGGCACAGAGCGCGGATATACTCCACCCGCAGCTTCCAGCCTACGGTGGGCCAAAGCCCGTCGTGGTACCTGTTGGCTCTGACCAGGATGCGCATATAAGGCTTACACGGGATCTCGCATATCGGATGAGAAAGTTTCTGGTCGAGCGGCGGGACCGATATATAAGCATTCGCGGAAAGGCTGCGAGCCCAGAATTAATAGCATCAGCGGCGAATGCATTGAGAGCGGCAGGCTACGACAAGGTCAAACAGTATGCAGAGCACATCGATCTTTTCGATGATACATCTCTTGCGACTGTCGATGAGCTCATAAGAAATGTCGAGGTGGAGAACGGCGAATTCGGATTCATACCTCCCGCCTCGATATACCACAGGTTCATGACCGGTCTCACAGGAGGAAAGATGTCTTCGAGCCGGCCTGAGAGCCATATAGCACTAACAGAGGATCCAAAAGAGGCCGGCAGCAAGATGATGAAGGCGATAACCGGGGGTAAGCAATCGCTTGCAGAGCAGCGGCGTTACGGTGGTGAGCCGGAGAGATGCGCGGTATACGAGTTCCTACTCTTCCATTTGGCCAAGGATGATAGGGAGCTAGAGGAGCTATATGAGGCCTGCAGAAATGGCAGACAGATGTGCGGTGCCTGCAAGAAGGATGTAGCAGGGAGAATCGAGTCCTTCCTGAGGGAGCACCAGAACGCTCGGCAGGACGCTGTTAAGAGACTGAAGGAGTTTGGCATAACTCCTTGAGCAATCCCTTTTAATCGGCCCTTTGTAGCTGATACCGAAACCCACAATTTATGCATGTAACGCTGTAGCATGTCGGTTGCTGAGGTCGATGGGCACCGGTCTCTTGCTAGAAAAACCTTCTCAGCCTAACGGTCAACCATCTGTATGTAAATAGACGCTGGAGATCCATATTTTCATATCAAACACTCATTGACAACCATGTCATGCTTCAGAAGCATTCATGTACCAAACAATCTCAATCGTCTCTTCTCCGCTAAGATGATGAACTCATGATTGATACCGCTGAGATATCAGCTCGGTTGGCTTTACGCGGATAGGAGAACAATAGCAGGCGTGGCCAGCTAATCTATCGTGGAGATATGATGATTATTGCTTCCCTTCGATATGATTCTCGTAATTTACAACTATCTCCGATGCCACAGTCCATACGGGGAGACCCTCTTCGTATATGGATACGACCTCATCTGCTCTCGAGAACACATCGCTCAGGAAGTCTCCTTTCGGAAAGCCGCCAAGTATGAAAAGCGCATCATCGCAATCTTTGATATGTTGGCTGAGCTTGACGGGCCTGCCTTTCGTGGATAGAACGACGACTTTTTTGTGCGGGATATTCTCAAGGCATGCATCGATATCCCTATCTTTGTGCAATGTGATAAGCGGCTCCTCTTCGGGAACCTTGAGGGTCTCGAGGAGAGTCTCCATCAGACCTACAAAGCGCGGATAGTTCTTCGGTATCCTGGTGGCCGGGTTTATTGTTATGAGCTCGTCATTCCTTGTGTGTATGTAGACCCTGAGCTGACCCATTTTATTTAGCACAGATTCGAGAGCCACTAGAAGAAAGATATGTACAATATCCGGCCTTCCACGACGATACCCCATCGGCAGAACCTTCATGGCAGAATGGTGAAGGCTCGCATCCAGAAGACTCTTCGCTGGTGATTTGTTCCTCTTCTTTGCATTAAGCCGCACCGCAGGATAGCCTACAATCTCTTTGGGAACAAGTTCCAGCTCCGAATCAGCAAGAAGCATGCTTATCATATGTGATACCTCAACAACTCGCTCGACGATCAAGTCGCGATCTCGTTCATATCGCTTTTCAGCGGTGAGAACTCACGAATTACCACGAATGCTCGAGTCGAATTTCAAACGTCAAATACGCAACGGTTTATGCGCGCACAACAACTGGCAATTTCTCAGATGCTTTCGTCTTTGACATGCTCTTGTGTTTGCTCTTATGTCGCATCTGGCGTTTTCATAGGACTATAGACATCATGTCGTGCGCCAGGGGCCATCTTTTGACAGCTTCCTCATGCGGCGGATAGAGATGGCTGATATGCGTGAGCAAAATATGCTTCGCATTCAAACTTCTCGCCAGATTCATGGCCTCCTCCGCGTTCATATGTTTATTTAGCCTGTATCCTGGCGGCATTATCGCATCTGCGATGAAAAGATCCGCATCCTTGATGATATCCAGGCTACTATCGGGCAGGGAATCGTTGGTGTCGCTTGTTATGACTATCTTTTTATTATCATCGCATACCAGGACACCCATAGTCTCGACCGGTGGATGGTTCACCTCGAATAGCATGAAATCCATACCAGCGATCTTGAATGGCACCAGGGGCTTTACCTCATGCCTTTCTGGCCTGAGAAAGTAGAGATAGCTTATTATGTAATCAAGCGTGCTCTTCGTGCCGTAAACTGGAACATGGTTCTGTACGCGATGGAAATCGCCGAAGCCAGCGTAGTGGTCGTAGTGTGCATGTGTCCATATGACCGCGTCAACCTTGCTTATGTTCATCTTTATGAGCTGCCATCTCAGATCGGGGCTTGTATCGACAAGCACCCGACCGTTATCTCCTTCCAGCAGTATTGAGAACCTGAGCCTCCGACTCTTCCCGCCATTAAGAGCATCTATGCATGTGGGGCATTTGCATCCTATCTTCGGAGTGCCTATCGCATCTCCGGTGCCAAGCATCACCACCCTCATACAGGCACCCTGCTTCTGTGCTCGTGGATCCTCTGTTCGAAGTTATCTACAGCTCGCAGGAGATCTATCTGCCTCAGAGACTTCCGGTCTTCAAGAAGGGCATTCAGAACAGCCTCGCGTACGACCAATCTCAGATCAGAGCCAGAGTAGCCCTCAGTAAGGCTTGCGAGCTCGCCGATATCGACATCAGCATCTATCTTCGACAGGATCTTCTCAAGGATCCTCTGACGCATAGACTCATCCGGCAACGGAAAGTCTAGGATCTTATCGAATCTGCGCCATGCGGCATAATCGAGCAGCTGCGGATGGTTTGTGGCGGCTATGAAGAGAACACCATCCTCCACCAGGCTGATCTCATCGATGGCCTTGAGCAGAGTGTTAACAGCCCTCTTTATCGCGCCATGCTCATCAGATGTCCTCGTCTTTGCCACGAAGTCGAACTCATCTACAAATAGAACACATGGACTGAGCCTCTTGGCCAGATCGAAGACCTTGTCGATGTTCTTGGAGGTCTCACCCAGATACTGGCTTGTGATCATCGAGAGCCTTACCTCTATAAGGGGGATGCCCAGCCACTCCGCCAGCGCCCTCGCAGTCGTCGTCTTTCCTGTGCCTGGAGAGCCCACAAAGAGGCATTTGCCGATCTCCCGTAGGCCCACCCTGCGCAGATACTCCCTGTGTTCTATCGCCTTCTCTATCTTGGATATCTCTGCCCTCTGCTCATCATTCAACACCAGATCATCGATCCTCTCTCTTATGTCCTCTGGCGATCTGATCTGAACGAGCTTGAGCATATCCTCGGAGTCCTTGATCTCCGACTGAAGCTCTTTTATCTTGGCCTCAATCCACACCCGGTCTGCGAATCTCGGTTTATTTGCGCGCCTCGCCTCGGCATAGCTCACAGCCACGTGGTCGAAATTCTCGTAGTAATAGGCGAGAACGGGATTCGACCTCACGCGATCTAGGCCCTCTTTGGCAAACCACTTGATACCGAGATCGAATACTGTGAGCCTCAGCTGAGAGCCGAATTCCTCTATATCGACGAAAGGAAGGCGTTTTACGATGCCCTTCACGTCCTCTAGATTATATATTTGCTCTACATCCGAGATGGTAACATAGATAGGGCGTCTCACACCCCTCTGCTCCGGATCGAAGTAATGCTTTCGTATCCTTGATGGTAAATCATCTTCCGTAAGACGCTCAAACCTGTTGTATATCTCTGCTGTAAGCAGGAGCTCAGTTACCTCCACAGAACCAGCTATCTCGGAACCCATCTTCAGAACTCCATTCAGAACTGGAGGTAATTGGTGGCATACAAAAAGAGATAAATCTTTCCGTTCCTTAGCGGGACCTGTCCGAATAAGGATTAGGTGTTTCTGACATGCAGAAGCTGTAAATGTCCAAATCTCTTGCCTCAACGCTTATCCGGACAGGTCCCGGCAGATGGAGAAAAATCTTTTTAGGAGCTCTGCCTAAAACAAGGGTGATGCGAATCTATGCTTCATGTCTGTTGCTCTTAATGCTAACGAATGTGGCGCTTTCTGGCACGGAGGATGGCTCTTTCTGCCCGGACTGCCCAGACTGGACGAATTTGGATGGGTGGTATAAACAGCGTCAGGCTTACTCCCAGTCTCTGCTAAACCCAATGAGCAGCGGTTCTAACGCCTCGCAGCTCCAGCTAAAGAGCGCGGATATGGACTATGAGACCAAGGAAATCATAAACGAGCCCGAGGATGTCAGAGGTGTGATCATCGATTCCAGATCTCCTGAAGAATATCGAAGTGGACATATTCCAGGTGCGAGAAACATCTACTGGAGATCTGTGAGATCTGGAGATGCCCTCGATCCAGCTTTGCTTCTCGATGCTTTGAGGTCGAATGGCATAAACACGACGGACGATGTTATCATCTATGGAGATGGCAGCGAAGCGTCGTACCTCTTCTGGGCCATGAAATACATCGGGCACAAGAATGTTAGCATGCTGAACGGCGGAATAAACGCATGGAAGGCCGCCGGTCATCGCCTAGTTCAGAACTCGCCTGTTATGGAGCGCTCAGATTATCGCGAGAATGTCAGCGAGGATGTTCTCGTAACCGCACAGAATCTCGAGAAGATAATGAAAGACAATAGCGTTCAGCTCATCGACACCAGAAAGAGCTTCGCCGAATTCGGGATCTCGAGGCTGAATGGTGCGATATGGATACCGGCATCAATGGTCTTCGAGGATGGTTACGTAAAGGATGCCGGATCACTGGAATCGGTATTCTCGGGGCGTGGTATTGACAAGAATAAGACACAGATAGTCTATGGCGCTATGCCGGAAGCGAGCATCATGTATTACTGTCTGCGACTGATGGGCTACAGGGCAATGCTTCTCGATGGCGACTGGAGGAAGAGCGATCTGGTCGTCGGTAACATACGATGAAAACGATGGGATTAACTGCAGAGGGTCGATGTCTCGTGCCCATATCTGTCGAAATTCGAATCTTTGATAGCAGACGGCCAACTCATGGAACCTATTGTTTTGGCAAGAATCGATAGCTATCAACTTATCACATCGAATTATCCACCAGAGCAGAAGTACACCTCTGCGCAAAGAGTATGATCAAATTATATTCTCATCGATTTTACTGCAACTTGGTATGAAACCGCCTCCGAACGATTTTCATTAAGGTGGATGACCATGGTCATGAGCGTTTTCGCGAGATCTAAGTTTGAGTTACATACTCTTCGAGCCCGGCAGGAGATCCTCGCAGATCACACCTCTGCAGATCGTTACGGCAGGCCCATCAAGAAAGGCCCTCTCGCCCTCGAAAGATATCAGCAACGGTCCTCCTCTCGTCCTGACCTCGACGATATCTCCTATCAGACCGAGTCTGCGTGCCACAGCAGCTGCGGCCACGGAGCCGGTACCGCATGACATCGTCTCCGCCTCCACGCCCCTCTCGAATGTTCTCACCTCAAGCTGCTCTCCAGCTTTTACGAAGTTCACGTTGATGCCGCAAGGGAAGCAGCTGCTATGCCTGATCTTAGGCCCTATCCTCTCCACAGGGATATCCAGATCGTCCACAAAGATCACCGCATGAGGAACACCGGTATTCACGGCGGAGACCTCGAAGCCATGTAGAGGTACTTTCAAGAATTCTCCTTCACCCTCAGCAGGTATCGAGGGGCGATCGAACTTTGGGATCCCCATCTCGACCTTGGCCCAGAAGATGCCTCGATCCCTTCTGACTCGAATCGGAAGAACGCCGGCGAGGGTCTCCACGGTGAAGCTGTCCTTCACATACCCATGCTCCCATGCGTGTTTTGCAAGGCAACGAATACCGTTCCCGCACATCTCGGCTTCAGATCCATCCGGCTGAAAGAGACGCATGCCAACATCCGCTCTTTTAGCTGGAACTAGAAAGAGAACACCATCTCCGCCTATGCCGAAGTTGCGATGGCAGAGGATTCTTGCGATCTCCATCCTTTCGTTAAATGAAAATCTCTCACCCGCCATCTCATCTATGAGTATGAAGTCGTTGCCATTGCCATGGAGCTTCGAGAACTCTATGCGATCCATAGATCCCGATGGCGCCTTCCTTTTATATCCATCTTCCCAGAATGCTATCAGGGTGGTGATCTGTATCAGACCGATTCTGCAGGTAGCAATGGACCTTCTCGAGATAGATAGGGCGATAGAGATAGCAAAGGAAGCTATCGCCGGTGGCGCAGACTGGATCGAGGCCGGCACGCCATTGATCAAGAGCGAGGGGATGAACGCCGTTCGCGAGCTCCGGAAAGCCCTTCCCGGAGTCAAGATAGTTGCGGATATGAAGACCATAGACACCGGCGCCATGGAAGTCGAGATGGCAGCAAAGGCGGGCGCTGATATCGTGGCACTCCTCGCGATATCCGACGACTCCACCATAGCAGATGCACTCCGAGCGGCCAGAAAATATGGTGTGGAGATAATGGTGGACCTACTCTCGGCGCCAGATCCTGTGGAGCGCGCCAAGGAGCTGGAGAGGCTCGGGGTCGATTACATCTGTGTTCATGTTGGCATAGATCAACAGATGGTCGGCAAGAGCACAATAGATCTCCTCAGAGAGGTCGTGCAGGTCGTCAATGTGCCGGTAGCTGCGGCAGGTGGTATAGATGCCAGCTCCGGAAGAGAGGCCATCTTCTACGGAGCTTCCATAGTGATAGTGGGAGGAAACATAACCAGATCCGCGGACGTCACGGGATCAGCCAGGCGAATCAGGGATGCGATAGATCATGTCGAGGGCATTGGAATCAGCCGGAGGAGCCTGGAAGAGGAGATGATAGCGATATTCAGAGAGGTATCCACGCCTAACATAACGGATGCCATGCACCGCAAGGGGGCCATGCACGACATACATCAGATAATTCCAGGAACTAAGATCGTGGGAACCGCTATCACAGTTCAGACATTTGAGGGCGACTGGGCAAAGACGGTTGAGGCCATAGATGAGGCCGGCCCTGGTAAGGTCATAGTAATATACAACGGAAGTCGCTATGTAGCTCCCTGGGGTGGGCTGGCAACGCTGAGCTGCATGCAGAAAGGAGTTGAGGGCGTTGTGATAGACGGTGCAGTCAGAGACGTCGACGAGATCCGCAAGCTAAACTATCCGGTCTTCGCGAGCTCTATAACGCCGGTAGCAGGTGAGCCGAAGGGGATGGGTGAGATCAATGTCGAGATAGTCTGCGGCGGACAGGTGGTTCGACCTGGTGACTACATAGTCGGAGACGACTGCGGCGTTGTGGTGATACCCAAAGAGAGGGCTTATGAGATAGCTCGGAGGGCCAAGGAGGTCGCGAAGAACGAGAGCAGGCTATTCGAGGAGATACGGAGGGGAAGGACGCTCTCAGAGATCGCAAAGCTGAAGAAGTGGGAGAAGCTTTGATGCATCGCTTTAGCTCCCCCTGACCTCCTCCATTTCCCTGAAGGAGGCGGATCGCCTGCCTGATCTTTAAGGGGTATGGTGCCTTAGCATGCGATTGTTGTTGGCGAACACTGCTCTCTGCAAAAATCTCAATGGCCCAATATTATTGCCTAAGCGAGAATTCCTATAAACCTCCTTTTTAAGATGCTCGCGTGTTACAGCGTACTTGTATTAACAACATCTTATCTCAAAAAGGTGGGTTTTCAGGAATCCTCAAGCGATATGGAAACTCCAAAAGAAGAGGCAATTACGCTTCAAACTGCATCTCTTCGCCCGTAATTCACGGTCATGATGATCCTCTGGATCACCGTCAGATTCGCGAGAAGTGCTGTGATCGCTATAACGATCAAAAATGCCTCTCTGCTATACATTGCCGCTACTATGCTCAAGTATAGCAGCATGAGACGTTCGGCTCTTTCCAGAATACCGCCCATCCTGTTCAGGGCGCTCTGATCATTTACAAGCCCTCTGTGGTCCGCATAAGCTCTCACGAAGCTGGTCATAAGAGATCCGAATGTGAGAAACACAAAGAGCAGCGATATGTGTAAGCCGAATACCGTATCATCGCTGAGGTAGAGCATAAGCCCGATTATCAGAAAGAGCTCGACGTATCTGTCGATTATCCCATCTATGTAGGCGCCCAGAGTTGTAACCTTTCCCGTCGCCCTTGCAACCGCTCCATCGACGATATCTGTGGCGCCGGACGCCAGGAATAGCAAGAGGCCGTAATGGAGCTCACCTCTACCGAGGCAGAGCATGCCGGAGATGGCGAACGGCAGGGACAGAATCGACCATCCTATCGGATGCAGGCCCAGCTTGGCGAAGGGTTTCAGCAGCCTATCTGTGGTCTCCTTCTTCACAAGCTGGGATCTCAGCATTCCTCCTCCCTCTTACAGCTTCTCCAGGAATGTCTCGATCCTGTCAAGAGCCTCGATGAGCTCCTCCCTGGATGTAGCGTAAGAGCATCTCAGGAAGCCCTCGCCGCTCCTTCCGAACACGCTTCCGGGAACCACTGCGACCTTCTGCTCCCTGAGCAATCGCTCCGCGAAAACCTCTGATGAGAGACCGGTCTCCTGAATCGATGGAAATGCATAGAACGCCCCCTGCGGCTCGAAGCAAGGCAGGCCGATCCTGTTCAGGCCGGCCACAAACAACCTTCTCCGGAGGTTGTATTCATGCTTCATCTTCAGCATCTCCTCATCGCCTCGCGTGAGCGCCTCGATTGCTGCCATCTGCGACATTATCGGGGCGCAGAGCATGGTGTACTGGTGGATCTTGGTCATGGCACTTATGAGCAGGGGATCGCCAAGAGCGTATCCGATTCTCCATCCAGTCATAGCATGCGATTTTGATAGGCCATTCAGTATGATCGTCCTCTCGCTCATCCCATCAAGCTGTGCGAAGCTTGTATGCGTCCCCGCGTAGGTGAGCATTGCGTAAACCTCATCTGAAATAACTAGAAGGTCATGCTCCACGACCAAATCCGCGATATCCTCCAGATCGCTGCGCGTCATTATAGCGCCTGTTGGGTTGTTCGGATAACTGAGCACCAGCGCCTTCGTGCGCTCCGTGATTGCGGCTTGAATTGACTCCGGAACCACCTTGAAGCCATCCTCGATCCTAGTAGAGATCGGCCTCGGCACCCCGCCGGCCAGTATGACGTCAGGAACATAGGCAACATAGCACGGCTCAGGAACTATCACCTCGTCTCCGGGATTGAGCGTTGCTCTGAAGGCCAGATCTACAGCCTCGCTGACCCCCGTTGTCACAAGTATCTGCTCGTTAGGATCGTACTCCAAACCAAGCTGTTCCTTTACGAAATCCGAGATGGCCTCTCGCAGCTCGGGTAACCCCTTGTTTGATGTATACGAGGTGTAGCCGGACTCCAGCGCGTATATGCATGACTCCCGGACGTGCCATGGCGTGACAAAGTCCGGCTCGCCCACCCCGAGGCTTATGGCCTCATCCATCTCATTCACAAGATCGAAGAACCTTCTTATGCCAGATGGTGGGAGATCTCTCACGGTTCTTGAGAGATGGGCCTCGGCATTCCATGCGGGAATCTCTCTAAGAATGGTCATGCTGTTATCACCAGTCTCTTGGGCTTTGGCCTGTCGGTGAGAATGACGCCGTGCTCCTTATAACTCTTCAGAATGAAGTGCGTGCATGTCGATTGAACACCCTCAAGAGGCGCGATCTTCTCGGCTACGAAGAAAGCGACATCGCGCATCGATTTCCCTCGAACAGTAACTGAAAGATCGTGGTCGCCTGAGATGAGTCTTACAGACTGTACCTCTGAGAATCTCGCGATCCTCTCTGCCACAGAATCGTAGCCTGTGGCCCTCTGAAGAGCCACCTTGAGCTCTATAACAGCATAAACATAGCCCTCTGCCGCCTTCTCCCAGTCTATGATAGTGATATACTTCCTTATGACCCCTGCTTCCTCGAGCTCCTTGATCTCGCGTGCAACCTCCTCTTCACTCCTGCCCAGAAGCGCTGCTATCTCGGCAGGAGTTGCCCGCGCATTCTCAGAGAGTATCTGCAAAATCTCATTCATAAAATCCTACACAATAACGTACGATTTGATTATAGCCTTTACGCTCAAGTATACGGGCCTGTCCGAATAAGGATTAGTGGTTCTGACATGCAGAAGCGGTAAAGGTCCAAATCTCCGGCATCTGCGCTTAGCCGGACAGGCCGAAGTATAAGTTTCTCTCCGGCTGGTAGATCGTCATCGGTAGTCGCCGATTTTGATGCTACAAGTTCCGGCCGGGCTTTGTGATGAAGAGATCGCCAAAGAGGCGCTCCTGCTCGAGCCAAACCAACCTCCTCTGTGCCATGAATAAAAGCGCGAGATAGTTCATTATCCTGTCACCCTCGATCTCTCTGAGCTCTACCTTATCTCTCATACCAAGCATCTCATCTATCGCTGGGGACAGCATCTTTATCCTATCCTCGACACCCTCTTCATGCGAGAGGTCCAGAATCTCCTCTTCCTGCTCGACAACACGCTGGCGTATCGTCCTCTTCCTGCCGATCATCTCGGCCTTCTTCAACTCCGCTATCAACTCGTCCAGCGTGACCGGTCTCTTGGTCCGTCTGCGAACAGGAGGCTGTGGCAGCGTGTAGGAGGTGCTCTCACCTTCAGGTATCTCTTCCACCTCTTCCTGCTCCTTATCCGCCTCCTCCATGGCATCAGACTTCATTCTGAGAAGGATGGCCGCATACAGAAGAGTCCTGGCGGGTATTCGAAGATCTCGGCGCTCAAGGGACTCGACATATTCCAAGAACCTCTCGGTGGTTTTGACTATATCTACATCCCATGGGTCGAGCTCACCCCTCCTCGCAAGCTCCACCAGCACCTCAGCCGGATCGCTTATCTCAAGGCCGAGAGATGGCTCACCATTCAGCTCAGACATATGCCGGTCACACTGCTGATGTTTTTATTCTGCATCGATACGCCGATCGTGTAGCTGGCTTGCTGAATCATCGGGCGTCTTAGCGATACTACTATGAACTGCGCATCTCTTGAGATCCTGCGTATCATCTTTGCAACCCTCTCGACGTTAGCGCCGTCCAGAAACATATCGATCTCATCCATCGCATAGAATGGCGCCGGCCTGAAGCGCTGTATAGCAAATATCAGTGATAATGCTGTAAGGCTCTTCTCACCGCCCGACATCGCCTCCAGTCTGTGAAATATCTTGCCAGCGGGTCTTGCTCTTATCGTCATCCCACCGCTCAGAGGATCTTCGGGACATTCGAGGACGAGCTCGCCATCTCCACCGGAGAGCTCATGGAATATCTCCCTGAAGTTCTGGTTCACAGCCGCAAAACAGCTCATAAACGCGTCCTTTTTCATCTGATCGTACCGCTCCAGCTTTTCGACTATTCCCTCTCGCTCTCTCTGGAGCACATCTCTGCGATCGCTCAGGTTACTGAATCTTCTATTAACGAGATCGTACTCGTCTATGGCGAGCATATTCACAGGCTCGAGAGCAGCCATCTCCTCCTCAAGTGCTCTGATCTTAGCCATGACAATATCACTTCTGGGTGATGGTTCTGCAGGATCGAGCCCTGCAAGCTCTATCTCAGCTCGCAGGCCCTCCAATCCCTTGGAGATCTCATCCCTCGCGCCAGAAAGCGCCAAAAGCCTGGCCTCCACCCGCTCAACCTCTCTTTCGGCGCTCCCGATCTCTCGCTGTTTATTGATTACGCTCTCAAGCAGCGCTCCTCTCTCTCCCTTCAGATCTTTTAGCGCTCTGTTGAGATCCTCCTCGCTTCTGCGCAGATCCTCAAGCTCCGCCTCTAAGTTCTCTATAAGCGAGAGGGAAGAGCTGCGGCGCTTCAGAGCATCGTCCTTCTTGTAATCGAGCAGCTCTTTGGTTTTCGCAAGCTCCTCCATCCTGCTCTTCAGCCCCTCCTCCTTAAGCTTTAAGTGCATTATCTCAGAGTCCATCTCCTTCACTCTGGCTTCGAGCCTCTGGATCTCGATCTCAAGCTCTTCCGCTCTTTCTATAATCCCTGGAATCTCAGAGTCCACCATCTCCCGCTCGATTCTCTCTTTAGCATCGCTCTTTTGAGCGAGCTGAGCTTCGAGCTCGCGTATCTCTCGCTCTAGAGAGGCGAGGCGGCTCTTGCTGGCATTCCCCTCACTCTCTATCTCAGATAGCCTGACCTTTCGCTCCTCGATATAGCGTTCCAGCTTATTCTTCAAGGATCTCCGCTCCTCAAGCAGAAAAGTCCTCTTCGAGATCTCCTTATCCAAGGATTCGAGCTCTCTCTTTATCGAGGAGAGATCGCTCTCGGCAGAATCCAGAGATGCGAGGAGATCGCTTCTGCGCATTTCTGTTTCCGATATGCGCTCGGATATGCCCACGAGCCTCCTGCTCTCCTCGGCCGCGAACTTCAGGCGGGATGTATAGTGACCGCCGGTCATAGCACCGCTGCGCTCGATCAGATCTCCATCGATGGTGACCATTCTGTATTTGCCTATCATCTTCCGAGCGGTTTCGAGATCCTCTACCACCAGCGTATCCCTGAACACATACCAGAAGGCGGGATAGAGCTGCTCTTCGAATCTTATAAGGTTCAAAGCGAAGTCCACCACACCCGGCATATCCGGAAGTCGTGTAAGTGTCCCAACCTCCATCTTGTTCAGAGGCAGAAATGTCGCCCTCCCGATCTGAGACCTCTTCAGGTAATCTATGGCAATTGCCGCATCCTCATCGCTATCTGCGACTATGCTCTGCAGTCTGGACCCTGCCGCGACCTCAAGCGCTGTAGCATACCTCTTGTCGACCTCGCCGAGATCTGCGATGGTTCCCCTTAAACCCTGAAGTATGCCTCTCTTTATCGCGGATCTCACCGCCTCAACGGCTCTGCTGTAACCAGATCTCTCCTCCGCGGCTCTAA
>CAZMZV010000007.1:45590-47882 GCA_964570975.1 uncultured Methanotrichaceae archaeon
GATCTCACCGCCTCAACGGCTCTGCTGTAACCAGATCTCTCCTCCGCGGCTCTAACCTGGGCCTCCACGCGTGCGTACTCGCTCTGCAGCCTCTGAAGGCTCCTGTCTAGCTCTGCCAGCTCCCTCCGTATTTTGAGACGGTTTGCCTCTATCTCCTCTCTCTTCTTCTCGAGATCCATCGCTTTGGCTGCGAGCGTTCCGACCTCGGCCTCGAGCATCTCCGCATCCCTGGCAGCCGATGATATATTGCTCAGGGCCTCGGTGATCTCTGTGGCGATATCCTCCTTATCCAACGAAGATCTCCTGAGCGAATCGAGAAGTCGATCCTGCTCTCGGACTCTCTCTCCGATCTCGGATCTTACGCTCTCGATCTCCTTCAGTATTCCCGTCAGATCCTCTCTGTACTTAGCGAATCTGCTGTCGGCGTCAGAGATCTTGGATCTGAATGACGAGAGGAGCGACTTCTGTTCCTCCAGCTCTCCCTCGAGGCTTGCTCTTCTGAGAGATGCATCATTCAACCTTTCTGAGAGTGTGGCCAACTCGGTTTTCACCCTGTCCATCTCCAAGAAGCATCGATTCAGCGAGGTCTCTGCATCTTTTACATCGCGCTCCGCAGCCTCGATCTTCGCCTCCTCCCGCGCAATGCAGCTCTGGATCTCCTCTATCCTTCTCCTGACCCTGAGATGTTCGTCCTCGCCCTTCTGGTCGATCTCGCTATCGATCTCTTTCAGCCTCTCCTCCAAGGAGGAGAGCTCTTTCCTTCTGGACTCTAGGCTCTCGATCAGTTTCTCCTTCTCCGCCGTCAGAGACCCCCATTCCTCATCGAGAGCCTTAAGCTCCCTCTCAGACTCTCTGAGCTTTGCCAGCAAAAGATATGCTTCTTGCCTTCTTCTCTCCTCCCGACACGCTCTGTATCTCAAAGCCCGATCGCGCTCTGCCTGTAAACGAGCGAGCTGTTGTCCGACCTCTTCCAGAATCACATCCACACGGGCTATTCTCTCCCTGACGATCTCGAGCTCGACCATGGCGCGCTGTTTCTTCTCCTCAAACTCCGAAATTCCTGCTATCTCATCGATTATCCTTCTCCTCTCGGTGGGGCCCATCTCTATTATTCTGGTCACATCCCCCTGGAGAACCACGTTGTAGCCTTCCGGTGTTATCCCCGCCCTCGCGAGATGGTCCTGCAGCTCTGCCTGGGTACAAGCTTTACCGTTGAGGTAATGCTGCGCGTGATACCTATCGCCATTTACCTTTATCCGCCGTGTTATCACAACCTCATCGCTATCTACTGGCATTGCTCTCGAGCTATTATCAAGCCTGACCGTGACCTCTGCGAAATCTGGAGTTTTGCCATCATCACCACGATATATGAGATCCGGTAGCCTCTCAGCACGCATCGCCCTCGAGCTGGTAAGGCAAAGGGAGAAGAGAAGGGCATCTATGATGTTGGATTTGCCGCTTCCGTTGGGCCCTGTTATCACTATGAAATCCTTCTTAAGTTCGAGATGGGCCTTCCTGCCAAATGACTTGAAGTTCCTGAGCTCGATCTCCTTGATATGCAAGGGCTACCTCCAATTTATGCAGCAGCCTCTCAAGCCCGAGAGGGCTGAGTCTGCGCTATGCACCCGATCTGCTCCCTCCGCTGGAATATCGAGAGCCTCAGAAGCCACATACTCTATTGTACGACGATTATTCTCAAGCTACTGCGATCTCGTCTTGTTACACCGCGGGGTAGTAGTAATCAGTCGACGTCCTGACTATAGTTCCCAGCTGTTGCGCTCTCACCCACGGATCGCTGGAGAGGTATAGCGGCGATAACGGCATACCTTCTCTGAGAGTGGCATAACGGCTCTCATTCAAGGTAACGATCGTCCCCAGAGGCATTTCGCCGAGCCAATCGGATGTCAGGTTTGTGTAATTCACAGTAAGATCCGGGACGAGCTTGCCGCCAACGATCATCTTCCCCTTCGGAGCTCCGCCCCAGCTCCAGAGATCATTCGTCTGATCCGATGCGACTGGTGGCTCGTTGTACTTGAGGAAGTTCTGGAGCCAAGCTCTCCCGAAATCCCCACTTATCTGCTGCCCTGTTATAGGTGTAAAAGACTCCGCTGTAACAACACCAAGAGCTAGAGCGATCGAGATCAAGGTAATGAGCATCTTGATTGACAACTTGCCCATGCACAACCCCCATTATATAGGCTGATCATCACGTGAAATACAGCACCTTATTGGTTACATCCTCTGACCGAAAATTCGGATGTGTCTGATGACGTATAGATTTATCGGTTTGAT
>CAZMZV010000008.1:0-40016 GCA_964570975.1 uncultured Methanotrichaceae archaeon
GAGTCCACAAGCCTAGCAATGCGCTTATCGCCCTTGGACTTCCGCAGATACACCCTGAATGTTGCTGTGTGTCCCAGCACATGCCCCCCCACTGGCTTGGTGGGATCTCCGAAGAAGGTATCCGGCTTCGCCATCACCTGGTTTGTCACGAGGATGAGAGCGTTATTCAGATCCGCAAACCTCATGAGGTCGTGAAGATGCTTGTTGAGCTTCTGCTGCCGATCCGCCAGAGTCCCGCGCCCTACGTACTCCGCTCTGAAGTGTGCCGTCACAGAATCCACTATCAATAGCCTCACCGGATGGTCGGTCTCCCTCAGACTCTCAGCCAGCTCCATGGCGCTCTCAGCCAAGAGAATCTGATGGTTCGAGTTATACGCTCTTGCGACATGTATGTTCTTCAGGAAATCTGCGGGCTTCCATTCACGATCGTCTATAGCTCTCAGGCCCATGACCATCTGAGAGATCCTCTCCGGCCGGAATGTGTTCTCAGTATCTATTATGATGGCAGAGCCATTCAGACCGCCGAGCTCGGGCGGCAGCTGTACGTTAACTGCGAGCTGATGTGCCACCTGAGTCTTGCCAGAGCCAAACTCGCCGTAGAGCTCCACGATCGCCTGCGTCTCCATACCGCCGCCGAGCAGCTCATCGAAGTTCTTGCTTCCGGTGGTGATCTTGCCTACGAGCTTTCTCCTCTCGAGAACCTGATCGCCGGTCTCAAATCCACCGATATCCGCCGCCTCCCTTGCAGCAGCTATTATCTTTGCAGCAGTAGCCTCGCCCACCTCGGCTGCAGCTACAAGCTCACCGGGTGAGGCGACTGCAACAGCCTCTATAGTTGTAAAGCCGGCTTCCCTCAACTTCTCCGCAGTGGCGGGTCCAACCCCAGGTAGGTCCTCCAATAGCTTCATTCAAAACTCCCATTACCATTACGAATATAACATGCTTATCCAGGCGGGGCGAAAGTGATCCTGCTCCTCCAGCCGCAGCTGACCTCAAGCTCATTGTTCCAGCCGTTCTTCACCTGCGCGCCCCTTATCTCGACCCTGTAGCCGAGATCCACTCCCTCTAGAAGCTTGAATAGATCTCCCCAGAGCGAGACCTTCACACGTCCAGTATCATCAGTGACATTTATGCTTATCACGTGCCCCTTTCTGCCATCGTATCTTTTAAATTCCTTCAGTTCGCCGATGCCGGTGAGATATCCGGCTATGTTGCATATCTCGCCTGCCCTCAGTTCCGCAATCGGGGTGAATCTCTCGGTGTAATGGACGTCTTCAGAGCTCTTTCTGATTATCGTATGCATGCTCGTCTGGAGCTCCACCTGCCCGTATCTCTCCCGCGAGGTGCAGTTTACGATCTCAAGCACATCCCCATCTGAGATCTCCATGCTCGCGTGATCGTTCCAGAGGGTGATGCTGATGCTTCCGGTCTCATCGCCGAGAAGCACGCTTCTCACATATCCCTTCGTTCCATCCTTCCTCGTGAACTCCTTAACAGCTCCGGCATCTACGACCCTGGCGACCAGATCTATATCTCCCATATCAGGCTTTATCTCTGAGATCTTCAACGGCTCGATCCTGACCCTTATATCCTGATCGATCTCCTGAATGCTACAGCCTCTGCCGATGCTTATCTCGGTGCCGTTTCTCCCAAGCCTTGGAAAGCCTCTCACCTTCAGGTTCTGCTCCAGCCTGATATCACCGGAGCTCACAAGATCTGTTGCTTCATCCCAGAGAACGACCTTTATGATCCCTGTGTCATCCCCCAAGGTCAGCGATGCGACCCTACCTGTGGAGCCGTCTGAGCGGCTGAACTCCCTCGTATCTGAGATATCGATCACCTTGCCGATAAATGTGACAGCTCCGGACTCCGGCCGGATGTCCTTTATCTTCGTCAGGATCTCGTTGGCGCCGAGCTCATGCGCCACAAGCATGGCAGCTGTCAGCGGGTCGCAGAGGCCACCCATTATGGAGACCTTCTCGTTGATCCTGGACTCGAAATCCTCTATGCTTATTCTATCAGAGACCTGCCTGTAGATCTCCGAGATCTGCTCGTCCATATCAGACATCCTTCAGGTATTCGGCACCACATCTCTCGACAAATACATCACATACTTCAGCAGGATCGCCATCCTCGATTATTGTGCCATTATCGAATAGGATCGCGCGATGAGCGACCTCCTTTACAAGATCGACATGATGGCTGACGAGAATCACCGTTGTTCCGTACCTCGCTTGTATACGCTTCATCGCGTTCGCCACATCTCTCAGAGTTATGGGATCTATATCCCCGAAGGGCTCATCCAGTATCAGTATCTTGGGATTCGCGGCGAGCAGGATTGCGAGAGAAGCCCTGACGCTCTCTCCTCCGCTCAGCTGCTCTGGGTACTTGTCGAGAACGGCGAGATCGAGATCCATAATTTTGAAGATGGGCTCGGCGAATCTTCTGGCCTCTGTATCAGGGAACTTGGGGAATAGCTCTGTAAGTACATCCCTGCTGAGCCCCAGCTTCTCAAGAACAGCCCTCGCCTCGTCCTCACGCATGTCTGTGAGGGTGTAGAGCATATCGAGAACGCGATCGCTTATTCCGATCTCCGCGGCGATCTCCTTAGCATACTCTATCACATGCTGTCCTTTAACGCCCAGCTTGTATGCGATCTGCTCTAGAATCGTCTCGTGGGGCATCAGGGCGAACTCCTGATACATTATTCCGAGATTCCTTCGAATCTCCATCCTTGTTGGGGAGTATACGGTTATATCGACCCAGCCATCCTCGTGCCTGTAATAGATATGGCCATCATCCGGTGCTCTTAACCCCTCTATCATTGTGAGCAGGGTGGTCTTGCCAGCTCCACTGGATCCTATTATCGCCGTGGTCTCCCCTTTATTTATGTTCAGTCTGAGATTCGATATCCTCAGAACCTCTCCGGTCCCCACCAGATAGTTCCTCTTGAATAGCCTTCGGATCAGTATCTCGGGCTCCGGTTTTTCAGGCCTGGGCGGGAGCGGGACGGCAGGTCCTACCTTTGAGAGGAAGAGCTTGAGCACCTTTGAGGGCTCGCCTATCTCCTTGATTACGCCTCCATCGAGCCAGATCAGGCGATCTGCGAGATACCTGTGTATCTCCGGCAGATGTGATACCACTAAGGTCGTGAGCCCGAGCTCGGCATTTACCTTCTTTATCGTATCCAGAACCTCTTGTTTCGTCTTCGGACATGCCATTGTGGCAGGCTCATCTAGAAGCAGGAGCTTCGGCTTTTTTGCAAGCTGTCTCGCTATCAGAAGCCTCTGCTTCTCCCCGCCGCTCAGAATTGTGGCCAGATGGTTCGCTTTGCGGGCCAGCCCGACTAGCTCAAGGAACTTCATCGCCTCTTCGTAGTACTCATCGTATCTCGCGTCCTCCGGTATCGGCAGGCTCTCATAGCCGGTTTCTCTTGAATATACCCGTCTCACAACGTTCTTTATCGCAGACTCGGTCCAGAGGCCGAATTCGCGCTGGAGATGTATGGCAGTGATCTTGCGCTGCTGCGTCCTGATCTCCTCATCCGACTCAGGAGTGATCTCGAGGCCATCCATGACGATCCTACCGGCATCGAAATCCTCAATGCCTCGCAGGATCCTCATGAGAGTGCTCTTGCCACCGCCGCTCTTTCCTATTATTCCGAGTATCTCTCCCTCATTCGCCCTGAAACTGACATCCTTTAAAGCCACTACCTTTTGGCCCTTGACATCGTATGTCTTGCAAACACCCTCGACCTCAAGCATCGTTCCATCACCTCAGCTACCGGATCTCAGACCCGGGTGGCACATCCTTATCAGGCTTGAGAAGCACAGCACCACCATTTATGTCTGCTGCGAGCAGCATTCCCTTAGACTCAACGCCGAATATCTTCACGGGCTCTAGGTTCGCCACGACTACAACCTGTCTGCCCAAAAGCTCTTCAGTGCTGTACATCTTTGCGATGCCAGCTACTATCTGGCGTCTCTCATCCCCGATATCCACTACAAGCCGCAGGAGTTTTTCCGATCCCTTTATACGTTCCGCCTCCAGGATCGTGCCGACCCTGAGATCCAGGGATTTAAATTGGTCGAACGATACTGTTTGTTTCGCGGCCTTCTCCTCACCGCCTTCCGCCTTGCGAATCCGATCCTTGAATATACCATCAAGCCTCTTCACAGTCGAATCCTCTATCCTTGTGAACAGTATCTTTGGCACGCCAAGTGGCTGGCCTTCTTCCAACGGCTGGACTGCATCGCTGAACTGGACCTTATCGAGAGGATCCTTCATGCCAAGCTGTCCCCAAGCAAGCTCCATTCTCGCCGGCATGAACGGCTCCATGAGTATGATCATCGCCTTCGCCATCTGGAGGCAGTTCCTGAGGACAGAGGATGCGGCTTTCATATCGGAACGGACCAGCTTCCAGGGTTCGTACGACTGGAAGTAGGTGTTTGCGTAATCGGCAAGAGCTAAAACACCATCTGCAGCCCGTTTAAACTCATACTGCATCAGAGATGTTGATACGGCATCAACGCTTTCCTCTATCTTTTTCATGACGTTAGGATCTAGATCTCCTGCAGGCACCTTTCCATCGAAGTTCTTGACCGCGAATGTTATGGCCCTGTTCAGGAAATTGCCGAAAGCGCCGACGAGCTCCGTGTTCACCTTCTCCTGCAGTATCTTCCAGGAGAAGTTGACTTCCTTAGTGTGGGATGTGTAGCTCGCCAGGTAATACCTCAGATAATCTGGCTCTAGCCCTTGATCCAGATAATCATCCTTGACCCATACCACATATCCACGGCTCTTGGAGAACTTCTTGTCATCGATCTTGAGCATGCCGCTCGCGACGACATCGCTGGGGAGGGTATAGCCAGCGCCTTCGAGCATCGCGGGCCAGAATATGCAGTGATGGTATATTATATCGCCGCCGATGAAGTGGATGATACGGCTTTTTTCGCGCCAATATCTCTCCCAGGGTACGCCATGCGATTTGCACCACTCCTCTGTGAATGATATGTAGCCTATGGGAGCATCAACCCAAACGTAGACGACCAGATCATCACTGCCGGGAAACTTCACACCCCAGCTCATGTTTCTCGTTATGCACCAGTCCTTGAGCTCCTGCCGAACCCACTCCATCGCGTAATTCCTCGCGCTGGTTGTTCCGCCGAGCTTGGGCAGATAATCCAGAAGGAAATCCCTGAAGGCAGAGAGCCTGAAGAAGTAATGGGTCTGTTTTCTGTACTCCGCTTTAGAGCCGCAGACCTTGCATACTGCATCCTTGATCTCCCCCGGCTCCAGATGTCTGCCACAGCCCTGATCGCATTCATCCCCCCTCGCAGGAACTCCACAGTAAGGGCATATGCCCTCTACATATCTGTCTGGAAGAAAGCGCTCGCACCTCGGACAGTAGGCCAGCTCGATCTCCTTGGGATAGACATGCCCTCTCTCCATCAGTGTCCTGACTATCTCCTGGGTTCTGATGTGATTCGAGGGATCGTCTGTACATCCAAAGTAGTCGAACCTCACGTTTATCCTTCTGAAGACCTCCTCAAAGTGCTTGTGATAGTGTTCCACAAGCTCCTTGGGGCTCAAACCCTTCGATTCCGCATTGACTACTATCGGAGTTCCATGCGCATCGGACCCGCATATGAATAGGACATCATGGCCCATCTTCCGGAGAGCTCTGACGAATATGTCCGCCGGCACATACGTTCTGAGGTGCCCTATGTGGGCGGGCCCGTTGGCATACGGCAGGCCACATGTAACCAGGATAGGATCGTTATCTGTGAACAACTACAAACACCAGTTGCAGTATAAAACCAGGAGAGATATAGGTTTTCCCTTCTCGCTGCCGTGTTGAATAAAATCGAATATTGAGGATTTCTATAAACCGACCTTTTAAGATTCTCACTTGTTGCAGCACACTTGTATTTATCCCAAAGGTTGGTTTTTAGGCACCTCTCTTCGATCCAGAGTTTATCATATATTTGAAAATATAATATCTATGCTATTGTGCTGTGTTAAATAACTCGAGGCGATGCTAGATATTGCTCCTCATCCGCTTCGCATCCAAAACCTCATCTTGTGCCTCTTCGTATAGACTCAAGCTGCTTGCTGCTATAGTAATAACCAGCTGCCAGGTATATTCCACCTGCTAAAAGCAACAGGAAGAAGTAAGCAAGGATCTGTGGAGCATCCTTCTTGTAAAAGCTCACCTCGACGATCCCCTCTCTCTCCATTCTCCATATCACGAGAGTCCTGTTCTCCTCTCTTATCTCATAAGATCCAGGTCGGGGGATGCCCAGCGCCCTGCTGCCTGTGGTGTAACCAGCTGGCAATACAACAACAACCGTTCCGTTTAAAAGGACCGGAGATATGAAGTGCTGACCCCTCAAAGGCGACTCAAACCTCAAATATCCAACAACATTCTCCTCGGAGGCGATCGCGTATCTGTAGATCCCCCGCCAGAAGCTCTCATCTATCCTGCAATTCACAACCTCTGAATTATTAACAACTGTTATGTTCTCGATCCTCGATATCGCTGTTATGTTGAATACCATCCCCGATACCGGCTGCTCTACGACAGCTCGATTTATGCTCAGATCGATGATGGTTGCGCCATCATACTCCGTGGTATGAGAAGCAGCAGTTGGAATAAGCAGGAGTAGCATCAACACAACGATCGCAGCAGCTTTCATACATCTCTGTCGAGGGAAGATACCAAAATAAGGCGATATTTTAGGAGAGAGTGTACCGCTAGCATTCACAGGATCGGTCGGGGTATAGGGGAGGCTGCAACCCCTCTCTTCAGGGCATGAGGAATGTCGGTGCGCAGAACCTGCCGTAAAACCTTCATGACCCAACTTCAGGCGGTGGGGTGAAAAATGGATAGTCCGGAGGCATCTTCGTACCGATAAATCTAGAATAGAGATGCCAAACCTGTTAAAAGCCATCTTAATAATATCCCCGCCAGAACGACCACATTCACCGGATGCGTTAACCATTCTATTTCCAGGCTCCGCACCGAGGCCAAAGATACCATGAGGTCGATCGGGATGGAATAGCTCCGGTGTGTAAGAACCAGAGCACCGGTTATAATGGCCAGGCATCGTGAATCGCACTCTTGGGCTTTGGGATGATTCATAGATTCGTGGAATGCAAAGCAGATCCCGGACATACCCGAGATCTTAGGAGGAAGACGGGGCTAATCCCCGACTTCTTAAAGGCGGGATACAGACCGTACCATGTAAGTACCAGATACATATATCCCAAAGATCGGCCCTGGGGCGGCATGGTCTGTGGCTGGGATGCCTATGACTTCAGTCGCGGGAGCAGTTACACCCTTATAGCAGGCTGAGCTTGCCCGTCACCTTATCCATCTCCTCCTCGGATGCGGGGCCCAGACCAAGGGCGGTTATGGTTCCAGGCGGGACCTCGGTTAGCCCCGCATCTCTCACTATAGCTGCAGGTATTCCCAGGCCCTCTGCCTCTGCCTTCAGCCTGAAGAGATGGTCTGCGTCTCTGCATCTGAGAACTATCTTCTTCATGCCCTCTTCTTTCCATCTCTCCACGATATCTTTTCTTGCAAGATCCATGGCCATCAGCGAGGCATGCGCCACCTGTACTGCGAGCTTTCCGGTCGAGAGCTTTAGATCTTCCCTGACGACTATGCACTGCTTGAACATCGGGGAGCCTCACATCTTACCTGATCTTCTTTTGTAGATATAGGCACCCGCTCCACTGAGGACCAGGAGGATCACAATCAGGGGCAGCATCATCGATCGGCTTGCTGGCTCCACACTCACCGGAATCTTCATGCTCTCAGATATCACTGTGTCTCCCCGCACGTCGGTGTACTTGATCTCGCTGTTTATGCCGTACTCCTTTGGGGTGGCATCTGAGTCCACATCTAGGCGAAACACGACGGTTCTCTCCTCTCCGGGCTCGAGATCTCCTATGTATGCCTGGTCGTCCGTGGATGAGAACGGCGTGAATATGCTGAGCCTAGCGATGGCATCGGTTACCCTCTCCTCCCCGATGTTCTTGTATGTGACCTCAATCCTTTCCTTCTTGGCGCCTGCCTGCAGCACCCCTTTTACATCTGTCACGATGAAATCTGCTCTCTTCTTCACAACAATCGGTATGATGACCGTCTGATTTGCTTTTTGGTACCAGTAAGCGGCCCTGAAACCTATGAGGTTGTTTGTGGCAGAATCGAGCTTGTTCGCGTCGACCATGACGTTGTACTGGTAATCGTAATTGAGGTGCAGCTTTAGCGGATATACGCCAGCTGGTGCATGCTTTGCTATCTTAATGGTGAACTTTATCGGATTTCTTGTCTTTTCTCCCGATTTAAGCGATTCAACAACTTGATCCCCGGATTTCACATCTATCTGGTCGCTCTCAGATACAAGGGTTGCGATTATGCCGATAGCAGTGGTCTTAGCCTGCTCGAGGATCTGCTCCTGGCTCGCCAGAGCGAACTCCAGGGGCGTAGAAGGGGTTTTATCCTTCTCGAAGCTCATGAACCTGCCGTGGTTTATCAGATCCACGTAAAGCGTTATGGTATCTCCCTTATCGAATTCGTTCGTGCCGCTTATCGCAGCAGTGATATTGGGAGATCCATGCATCGTCCAGTAGTTCTCCCCCTGTAGGACAGGAGGTATGTAGTTGCTCTCGGCCATCGCAGGAGCAACGAGGATCAACAGCATCATTAAGTAGATATTTCTCATCAATTCGCTCCACCTGCACATTTTTTCCTGAAGATCACAAAGAATCGAACAAAGCTCCGAATCCTATCGCGCCTCTCCTCGAGCGCGAGGAGGAGCACGGGAAACAGAGTAAATGTAGTGATCAGAGAGAATATCACAGCCATCACGGTCACAGCGCCGAAGTTGTTTGTTATAACAAATGGGGAGGTTATAAGCGCTCCGAAGCCGAAGACTGTGGTGAGTCCGGATGCGACGAGTGCTGTGCCTATGCTGACAGATGCCCTTAAAATCGCGCTCTTCGCATCATTCGATTTGGCTAGCTCCTCATAGAACCTCTCCATCATCAGTATCGCGTACTCGGAGCCAACGCCAAGAATCAGAGCTCCAAGAGTAGCTGTGAGCGGAGTGTATTTCATTCCAGTGACATACATAACGCCCCCCATCCAGCCTATTACTACCAGCATGGGCAATACGGGGACGAGCGCTTTTATCAGATCTCTGTATATACATAGCAGTATTAAGAATATCAACACAAGCCCGAAGAGCGTCATCTCCGATCTTCCGGTGGTTAGCGCATCGAGAACCGTTGTCATGGCCACTAGCTCACCTGTTATGGTAACGCGGATACCTGGGGGCACGCCGAACCACTGAATGTCTTTGTACAACTCTCGTATAAGATTGTCAACACCCTCCTCGCCGAGATCCCTAAGTGCTTCTCCGATATTGAGGTCTATTACAGCCGTGTCGTGTCCATCCAGGTACTGATTTCTCATGGAGGACGGAATTACCTCGAGCAGATATCGGGCGGCAGTCGCATTAGCAGGTATGTCGTCGTTGTTTAACATCTTCACGTAGCTGGCTATGCTGGTGACATCATACACCTGCTGCCTGGAGTTCTTTATGTACTCGCCGAAAGCGTCCATCCACTTCATTACAGTTGGATCTGTTATGTCATCCCCCTGCACGATTATGTTCAGCTCATCACTGCCACCGAAGATATCGTGCATATGTTTGAACTGGACGAGTGGTGGAAGATCCTGTGGTATGTAGTTCTTGAAATCCGTATCTACAGGAACGTTAGACTCCAAGTAGGTGCCCGCAAAGGAAAGTGCTAGGGCCAATAGCAGTATTAACCCACCCTTCTTAAGCGAAAAATCAACAATGGATCTCACAGCTCTGCCAGTGGCGGTCTCAACGCCGGGGGTTTCATCTGTGCTATCTCCATTCCTGTTCCTCTTGTTGTTTCGCTTCTCTGCAGAGTAGAGTATCGCTATCTCCACAAAAAGCGCTGAAAGATAGCACATTATGAGTCCTATAAGGCAGAGAAAGCCGAAAGTCCTGATGGCCGGCACGATCGAGGTGAAGAGCGAGAAGAAACCAGCGGCTGTTATAGTTAGCGCTATCAAGACGGCGGGCGCGGTATGACTGACGGTCTCGACAACCGCTCTTTTGATCGATCCACCCTTTGAGAACTCCTCCTCGATTCTGTTGTGGAACTGTATCGCATAGTCGATGCCTATGCCTATCAGTATCGGGAATGCGGCCATCGATACCATCGTCATGGGGATGTGTAAAGCACCCATGATGCCGAACGTCCATATGATCCCCAGAAAGACGATCGGCAACGGTAGCAGCGGCCAGTTTACATGCCTGAAGACCAGAAGGAGCGCAAAGATCATGAGGATCCCGGATGCGCCGAGCAGGATTGCATTGCTCTTGGACATCTCGTTCTTTATGGCAACTCCGAGCGCTGCATCACCCGTAACTATCACGTTTATGTTCGGCGGAAAGTCAGCATGAGCAACCGCCTTCTCGGCCTCCCAGAGAATCTCCTCCCTTTCAGTCTCCGTCAAGGATAGTGGAATTCCTATAGAGAGCATCGTATGCCTCTTGTCAGGCAGTATATGTTCGAGAAGATTGGAATTTCCCTTTGATAGCAAAGAATCTACGAGCTCCTGATCATCTGGGATGTACCTCCTGCCGATTTCACGTTCCGCGGAGCTCTTAACCACCTGTGAGATGCTGTCAACAGCAATGACATCCGGCAGAGACTCCATATGCACAGCGAGCCTGTCCATCGCCTTAAGCACCTGAGGAGTTGTGACATCATCGCCTTCTATCAATACAACTATCGACTCCGTGCCGAAGCGCTCCTTGTAGAGGTGCTCGAAGGTCTGATATAGCATAGATCTCTCATCCACGAAGTCCTCTGTTCTCATCCCGTGCATCTCGATATCTTGGGCATAGTGGATAGAGAGTAATGTCAGGAGAACAGCAGCGATTATCACAATCTCCGGATTGTGGGCGATCCAGCAGCCAAGCCGCTCTTTTCTGTCTATAGACCTCACCCTTTGGATTGTACGGATACTATCAAACGTACAGTTTTTACGAAAAATATTTAACGCTTCCGGTTGAGTATAGCATGATGAACCAAGAACCGATAGCGGAGATCAGGAGATATATTACAGAGGCATGTGTTCAGATCGCAAGGATGAGGGGATACAGCGATGCTCTGGGGGTGCTGAGGGGTATTCTCATGCTCTCGGAAGATCCGCTCTCGCTGGACGATCTTGTGGATCTAACAGGATACAGCAAGTCGACGGTGAGCACGAACATGAATCTGCTAGAGAGCATAGGTATCGCAAAGAGGGTCATCACTCCAGGAGACAAGAAATACCGCTACATCTCGGTTACAGATACGGATGTTCTCAGGGAAGCTCTGATGACACACATAAAAAAAGAGGTTGGCATACTCATGAGCGCTCTCGAGCGCGCTGATAAAGCTCTATCAGAACATGAAGGTGTGGAGGCATCTCAGCTCATGAAGAGGATCGAGAGCATAAGGAATTTCTACAGCAAGACGGATCGCCTCTTAAACCTGGTTAGAAAATACGATACAGATAAGCTCATTGAGATTCTGGAGAGCTGCGACGGATCTCTTTAAGTTAACGATCAATGACATCATTAAGCAGTAGCGTAGATCGATAGCTTGGGCTTTACTTTTTGAAACCGTTCATCTTAACCGTATGTACATGTTTCGGGATGCCGTCTTGAGCAACTTTTGAATTCTCGCTATCAAGGAGCGGGCCTCTCCGGATAAGCGCTGAGGTCAGAAATTTGGACCTTTACAGCTTCTGCATGTCAGAAATACTTATCCTTATTCGGACACGTTCCAAGGAGCAAATCCACACAAATCTGAACTCTGGTCAGAATCAATCGCTATCGACCTCAAAGTCTCGTATTCAAACAGCACTTCGGGATAAAAAGATATATCGTGATAGAGCATAAACAACTGGTCGGATTCGTATGTACAAAGAAGATCTCATAACGCGCGTGGACAAGAGGATCAATCCGCGGGAGGGAGCATGTGGCACATGTCATGCAATAGCTGAGGAGATATGCGCTACGGGTGGATCCATAGTTGCATATGAATGCCCCTCCGGTATACTCGCCAGAATCATAGACGATAGAGGCGAGGTTTTGGGGGAGGGTTTTGGCATAGTCTGGTCGCCTGCGGTTCTTGACGCCGAGCTCAACGCAGGTATCGTTCCCGCTCATATGGCGGATAAGCTCAGGAGAGACGGAACGAGCACGCCAGATATCGTGGAGAAGGTGGCATCGCTCTTCGGTTACGGTCGGGTGGTGACCCCTGCGGTCCTCGCGCTTAATATGGTAAAAGAGATGGGGGGACGAACGCTGATAAGGCGCGATGGCCTGGGCGTAGTTGCGACCTTCTACGACTCGAAGGGAGATATCATAACATCCTCCCCTCCCTCCTATTGTCCAACATGCGCTGTCACTATCGGTGCCGCGATCACTCCCTCGATGGCAGAATCCATAAGAAAAGCACTTGAGGGCAAGCCGAACACAGGAAGGAAGAAGCTGGATCTCGGCCTCGAAAACAGATACGAGATAGAGCATGGGCATGTCAGGGTGACGCTGGCTAGAGGTGATGAGATCTTAGCTAATAGAGTTCTCGGGTGCTGCATGGCCTATGCGACGGTTAAGGCTGAGATTGCAGCGGGTCTTGTGCCGCAGGCCAGCGCGGAGCAGTTCAAGCTCTACTGCAACCTCTGCCCCTTCAAGCACTGCTGGATGGATAAATCGATGGGCGCTACGGGAAACATCATACTTCAAAGGCTCACCGAGATAGGTGCGGAGATCGAGGTCTCAGCAGATGGCGGCATAGTGGCAAGGCTTGCCGGCGAGGAGATCGAGGGTAGAGGTACCCTATGTTCTCTCAGCGCTCTGACCAATATGCTTCTAAGGGAGGACGCTGAGAAGATCCTGAAGCCGTCCGCGGCGAGGAGATGGTGAGTTGCGACTGAGATCTTGCCTCAAGAGATACAAGAGGGATACACACCGTGCTCTCCCACCGGAGGAGACTCTGGAGATAGTTGAGAAGAAGATGCCGGCAGCCGGGATAACAAGAGTTGCAGATATAACAAACCTGGATCGCATAGGCATACCCGTCTTCACGTCGATAAGACCGACCGCTGAGAGGGGTGCCGTGTCCGTCTACAACGGCAAGGGCGCCACACCGACGGAGGCAAAGGTCTCGGCCATAATGGAGGGCATCGAGAGGTATTCCGCGGAGATTCGCGATCAGGATCTCATGGTATCGAGATTCTCAGAGCTCAAAGATAACGCTCTGAATCCGGCGGATCTGATACTTCCGAGAGGCGCCGACCCGAACGCTGAGATCCCCTGGGTGAGGGGATACGATCTCATAAGCGATGAGGAGATTCTTGTTCCAGCGAACGCCGTATTTCACCCGATGCCCCCAACGTACACACGTCTTTTCAGGACGAACACCACAGGTCTTGCATCCGGGAATCAGCTCGAGGAGGCCATCTTCCACGGTCTGGCAGAGGTCGTGGAGAGGGATGCATGGTCGATATCGGAGTACATCAAGAGCATGGGGCCGCTGTTGTTGTACAAAGGAGATGGCCTCGCAGGATCCCTCCTTGAGAGGTTCAAGAGCGCCGAGGTCGAGGTCTACGTGAGGGACATAACAAGCGATATAGAGATACCGACGTTTGCTGCGGTATCTGATGATGTCAGACTCAGAGATCCGGCGTTGCTGAATGCCGGAATGGGCACGCATACAGATCCGGAGGTGGCATTGCTCAGGGCCCTCACAGAGGTTGCGCAGAGCCGTCTCACACAGATACACGGTGCTCGAGAGGATACCGTCGGCGCGGACTTCAGGCGAATGATGGGCTATGACAGAATGAAGCGCCTCAACAAGCACTGGTTTGAGTACGCGAGCACAGAGGACTTCAGCTCTGTGAGATCTTTTGATAGCGATGATTTCCTGGAGGACATAAGGTATATGCTCGACCGTATCCAGGCGGCCGGCTTTGAAAGAGCAATAGTCGTGGACCTGACCGCTCCCGAGATCGGGGTGCCCGTGGTCAGGGTGATCGTACCGGGTCTCGAGATCTCAGCTGTGGATCCTGAGAGGGTGGGAAAGCGGTGTAGAGATGCAAAAGATCGTCGTCTTTCTAGGTCCAAGCATGCCTCTTGACGAGGCACGCTCTATTTTAGAAGCGGATTACAGGCCGCCTGCCAAGCGCGGGGATGTGCTGAAGGCTGCTAGGAACGGCGCAGATATAATCTGTCTGATAGACGGCGTATTCTTTCAGGACTCCTCGGTAGCTCACAAGGAGATACTCGAGGCCTTGCGACTTGGCATCAAGGTTATAGGTGCATCCAGCATGGGAGCGCTCAGAGCAGCTGAGATGAACGCGTACGGCATGGAGGGTGTAGGGGAGATATATGAGGCCTACAGGCGTGGAGAACTGATATCAGATGACGAGGTCGCCTTGATCTTCGATCCTGTGACGCTTGAGCCGCTCTCCGAGCCGCTGGTCAATATACGCCACAATCTCAGGCTCTCTGTCGAATACGGTTATCTGGACGATAAGACCGCGGATCAGCTCTTGGAGATAGCGAGATCCATCTACTTCCCCTCCAGGACTTACGAGCAGCTTATTAAAAATGCAAAAGGCAGGATATCAGACGATGGCCTGGAGCGATTCAGGAGATTTTTGAATGAAAAGAGGGCCGATCTGAAGAGGAAGGATGCCAGAAAAGCGCTCATCAGGGCCCGAGAGTTAGCGACGATCTGATTAGGCGATCCGGGTCGGGTATGTTAGAGAGATATCGATCGCAATCCATCGTCCATCGATACAGAAGAGGAATCCCATCTACCTGCCTCTACGATTTACGCATGTCGCTGAATATCTATATCAACGTGGTTCTATATCAAAGACGGTATTGGGGAATCCTCACAGGAATCTGCATCACGACCTAATAACCTCTGTAGATCATGTAATCCGCGAGATCCAAAAGCAGTCTTTTGGTTGGAGAATCCTCCAGGACATCGAGGGCCCGTTTTCCCCTCTCGACGAACTCCTCGGCTCTGGCTCTCGCGTAATCTATCGACCCGGCTCTTCTCAAGGTGTATATCGCCTGATCTATCTGCTCCTGACTCGCCTGGCCTTTTCCGAATATCTCGAGCTCTACACCCTTAGATAGCGCATCGATTATTATCATCGTCTTCTTTCCCTCCAGGATATCGCCGCCGAGCCTCTTGCCGAGGACATCCGTGGGCACAGTCAGATCAAGTATATCATCATGGATCTGAAAACCCATGCCTGTCAGCCGGCCGAACTCCTCAAGTCCCTTCGCCACATCCTGAGATGCTCCACCGAGGACCCCCCCTATCCATGCGGATGCACCGTAAAGAACCCCCGTCTTCTTCTCGATCATCTCTAAATACTCTCTCTCTGTAACACGTTCTGCTCGCGCGAACTCTAGATCGAGCCACTGGCCCTCGCATATCGATGTGCATGTTCTCGCCAGCATCTCCATAGATGCGAGTATGCGTTCAGGCGGTGCCTCCACCCTTGAGAGCATCTCAAAGGCCTTTGAATAGAGCGTATCGCCTGCGAGTATTGCTCCCGATGTGCCCCAGATCACATGGACCGCGGGCTTTCCGCGCCTCAACGATGCATTGTCCATTATATCGTCATGTATCAACGTGAAGTTATGGACCAGCTCTATGGCAACCGCAGCTGGCACAAGTCGAGTGGGTTGGCAGCCCACAGCCTCGCCCGCCAGAAGGAGCAGTGATGGTCTTAGCCGCTTTCCGCCAGCGCTCAATAAGTGCCTTGCTGCATCATACAGCCCCTCGGGTTTGGCTACGGGCAGAAGCTCATCTATGGCGTTGGAGATCATGCTCGCACGCCTCTTGAGTTCCGCCTCTAAACTTCCACCCTCCGAAGATCTCATGCTAATTCGACCTCTTATTCATTCAAGAAGAAGCTCCTGGCCGTTTCTGAGAAGATGTATGGAGTAACCCAGCTTGTAGCCGGTGTCCTCGGCCAGCATCAGATACTGCCCATGAGTGTTGAGGTTGCCGTGGCTGGGTATGACGTGCTCAGGGTTTATCATGCGCAGAAGCTCCCAGTGGTCTTCCCTGCATGCATGTCCAGATACATGTACGTTATCATAAATCCTGGCGCCCTTCATCTTCAGCTTCGTCTCGACTGTGTAACGGTTCGACATGTTGAGGGGCTGCGGAATTACGCCGGCGCTGAATATAACCCTATCGCCAGATTCCACCCTGAACTCCGTCTCGCCATTGGCGATTCTGCTCAGTATCGCTCCCGGCTCCCCCTGGTGGCCCGTCATTATCGGAAGGTACTTATCCTTCCCCTCGACCATTATCCTCTTGAGGGCCTTGTCAACGGCCTTCCTCCTGCCGCAAACAGAGAGACCATTCCCGCGCTCCGCATAGCCCGTTCTCACAGCAGTTCCCCAGTACTTCTCCATGCTTCTTCCCAAGAGCACGGGTTTGCGACCCATCTTGTGAGCAGCCTCGATTATGGCACGTATCCTGGCTATATGCGACGAGAAGGTCGTCACGAGTATTCCAGAGCTCGTTTCCTCCGTGCCCATCAGCACATCCCAGACGAGATCTTTTGCTATTTGCTCAGAAGGGGTCTTGCCGGATACACCCGCGTTTGTGGTCTCGGTGATGAGCGCCAGCACGCCCTCTCTTCCCAGCTGTCTCAGCCTCGGGAAGTCCGGCGGCTCCCCAAGCGTTGGGCTCCGGTCTATCTTGAAGTCATTTGCGTATAGTATGATGCCGTATTTTGTGTGAAGCGCGGCGAAGACGCAATCCACTATGCTATGCTGAACACGAATTAACTCAAGCTCTATATTAGGAGTCACCTGGTACTTATCGCCGGCCTTCAGGCTTATTACCTCGTTGTTGACCCTGAATATCCTCTCAGCTTTGAGCTCCTGATTCACCAGATCAGCGGTGAATGGAGTTGCTATTATCGGCGCTTTGTATCTATGGGCGAGCTTTGATACAGCCCCTATGTGATCGAGATGGCCATGTGTGCATACAATCGCCTTGACTTTGGAGGCGACACCATCAAGAACGCTATCGTCCGGTATCGCTCCCATCGCAATTAAGTCGGAGGAGTGTAGCGACTCCACATCGGTATCCTCATGTATCTGTACCCTGTCCAGGCGCAGACCCATATCCATTATGATTATCTCATCATCGACTCTTATGGCAGTCATGTTCCTTCCGATCTCGTCGTATCCACCGACTGCCATGATTCCTATGCTGCTCATCTTATCTCTCTCTTTCACTTTTTGAGGAAAAAATCTTTGTATCTATGCCTCTCTGCTCCAGCATCTCGCGCGTCCTGCCGGTTATGATCACGGGGGTCTTGCTGAGATCTGATATATCTTTGCAACCAGTCATAAACATCGCTATTCTCAGAGCTCTGATGAATCTCCTCACAGCTATTACGACCTCCTCGCTGCCTATAGTCGCGGGCCTGAGAAGCGGAAGCGCGGTTCCGGCTATCGAGGCGCCGATCGCGATGCTTTTGGCCACATCTATTCCACTTCTCACGCCTCCGGAGGAGATGACCTCTGCTCCAGCCCTGTGGCACTCTATCACGCTTAGAGGCGTTGGTATTCCCCAGTCGGCGAAGAGCTCTCCGATCTCCTTCGACTCCAGATCGCTGCGAAGCTCAGCCCTGTAAGCCTCGACCCTCGCCCAGCTCGTTCCACCGGCACCCGCCACATCTATGATCGAGATCCCGGAGTCGACGAGCGTTTTCGCATCCTCAAACGATATCCCCGCGCCGGTCTCCTTTACTATGATGGGTAGCCTGAATTTTGCCTCCGTGATGGATTCCAGAACACCACTGGCGCATCTCTCGCCCTCAGGCTGAACAGATTCCTGGAGAAAATTTAGATGGACTGCGACAGCATCCGCATCCAACATCTCTGCCACCCTCTCGAGAGCCTCGGGGCCGTATCTGCGCAGCTGGACCGCGCCTATGTTCCCGATCACCGGCACATCCGGCGCCAGATCCCTGACGACCTCGAAGGTCTCCTCGAGCTCTGGATGCTCGAGTGCAGCTCGTTGAGAGCCGACGCCGATAGCGATGCCCGTCTCCTGCGCGGCGATCGCCAGATTCGCATTTATCTCTTTTGTCTCCGGGTGGCCGCCTGTCATAGCGCTTACCATCAGAGGCGCTGAGATCCGTCTGCTGAGAAATGTACATCCCGTATTTATATCACGTTCGTCGATCTCTGGTAGAGCCTTATGCAGGAGCACCAGATCCTCGAAAGGATTGTATTTGAAGCTGACATCCTTCTCCAGGCATATCTTTATATGCTCAAGCTTCCTGCGCGCTGTTTCCATGCTATCTCCCTGTGATCAAAGTGCCTACATGCTCTCCGGCTAGCACACGCCTTATATTTCCAGCAGCGCCTGCATTGAATATCTGGGAGTCGATTCCGATCGACGCGAGCTCCAGTAGCTCTGCGATCTTTCCCCGCATACCCCCGGTGACGTCGACTCCTCTCGCCGGAAATAGCTGTGAATCGAGCGCAGCCATATCCTCGGCGTGGATGCGTCTGAGAACGCGCCCCTCGAAAAGGACCCCGTCAACATCCGTGCCCATCGCAACCAAGCTAGCACCAAGAGCTTTCGCCATATACGAGACCAGCTGATCGCCAGAGACGATGCCAGCGCCTCTGCTTATGTCCATCGCCACATCCCCATGAAGGACCGGTATAAGACCGCGCGCCAGCATCTCCTCGATGACAGCGATCTCCATCTTGGATATCCTTCCATCTCTCAGAATTGTGTTGCTGAGAGGATGCACGGGCAAAGAATCGGCTCCTGCTTTATGGAGCGCCTCCACCACCATCCTATTTAGACTGGATACAGAAAGGTGCGTTTTGAGCAGTCCCTCTTTATCGAATCTCTCCGGCAGGCCGTACTCCTTGGCATGGATATGCCCGAACGACCCTGCGCCATGGACCACTATGAGGTTCTTCGTGCCGGCGATCTCCTCCGCGATTCTGGATATCTGTTCCATCCTCGCAGTCGCCTTTCTGCTCTTATCTGTGATTATGCTCCCACCAAGCTTCAGTATCTTCAACATATCCTTCAGGATCGTTCTATGGTCACGCCGTTGCAGGCAGTTTTAATCTTGAATGCCCTACCGCCAGCTTGAGATATCGCGGTGATCGTCTTCTCAGCACAATCCTCTTTGGGAAGAGCTATCATGCACCCACCGCCACCAGCGCCGGTGATCTTGGCTCCGAGAGCCATGCCTGCACCTCTCGCCGCGTAAACCAGTTCGCTGAGCTCACGAGTGCCGACGCCGATGGCCTCGAGGAGTCCGTGGTTGATGTTCATCAGTGCGCCGATCTCCTCGAGATCCTTTCTTTCTATAAAGCCAACAGCACTTCTGGCTATCACACCTATCGCCCCGAATATCGGCTCCACGATATCCGGATATCTCGATTTGAGCTTCTGAACCTTAGCGACCTCTTGTTTTGTGTTGTGCGGAACTGACGTGCAGCCGACTACCATCTCCAGGGGAGGAAGATCCAAAGGTTTAACGCCATCTGATAGCTGGACATAACCGCCATACGACGCCAGTGCTGTGTCCATAGGACTTCCGAGCCCCTCCTGTACCATTCTCTCGATCCTATGCGCCTCTGCAGCTATCTCCTTGACACCGAGATCCTCGCCCAGATGATGGCTGATAGCGGCGAGTGTTGCGACAACAATAGCGGCCGACGATCCCAGACCGGAGGCGACCGGTATCTCGGATTGAACTGTGACCTTGATCTCTTTGACCTCTAGAGCGTTTAAGACAGCGGAGACGTATCTCGCAGCGGTTTTTGCCTCCTCAGAGCTTCCGATGGAGATGAGACGACCTGCAGAATCTACACTGAATCCGTCCAACCTCAAACCCAGCCCCTTCAGATCAATCTCGACCCCGCCGGCGAGGTCCTCGACGGTGACCCTGGCGCGTAGATCTATCGCTGAGCCTAGCGCAGGTACGCCTGAGACAACAGCGTGCTCCCCGAAGAGTATGATCTTACCCGGAGCCGAGGCTGTTGTCAGCTGCACACCCCCTATGTGAAGATCACAGCACCATAGCCTACGACCTGGCCGTAGTCCTTTATGACATCGCCACTGGTGGCGTAACGCAAAAGCTTGCCCATCGTAGCTCCCAGTCTCTTCGAAGCCGTTATCGTTGCAGCCACAGGTCCATAGCCGCAGACGCCATGGCCATAGTACTTGTACTGGAGCATCTCGATCTTGGAGTAGAGCTCATCTATATCCATTCTCAGGATGGCCTCTAAAATCGATGTGTCCAAGCTTCTGGCGGTCTCCTGTCTCAGGTAATGGGTGAGATCACTGGAGGCTATCACTGTGCAATCTCTTTTAAGGCGTGAAACCGCATCGGCTACAGCCTCTCCGACCTCCAGAGCGGTCTCTTCATCCTGCATTCCCATGCATATTGGAAGGATCTTGAAGCCGGAGAAGCATCTCTGTAGGAAAGGCAGCTGCACCTCGATAGAATGCTCTTCCATGTGGGCCGCTTCATCGGGCGCTATTATAGATCCCTCGAGGGCATCGGCGAGCTCGAGATCCACTGGGATTTCGCCAAGAGGCGTCTTCCAGGTATCCCTGCTGAGAGCAACGGGAAGGCCAAGTCCGGTGTGATTTGGACCTATTATGACGTACGTCTCGCGCTGTGGAAGTCTTGCGTATACTTCAGCAGCGACCGACCCTGAATAGATGTAGCCGGCATGCGGCACAACTGCACCGATAACTGGCATGGGCTCGCGCTTCAACCCTTTAAATGCGGAATTCAGCTCCTCGAGAAGCGCATCTGCTCTTGCCTTGTAGAACATACCGGCTGCAGCTGGTGCACGCATATTCAGAACTCCACCTCGAAGTCGGCAACAGTGTACTTGAATCTATCCTCCTCGTTGCGCTCGCGTAGAACCTGTCTTGCAAGGAGCCAGTAGATCAAAGTCAGCGCTTTTCTGCCCTTGTTGTTTGTCGGTATGACCAGATCCACATTGGAGGTCATGTTGTTGGTATCGCAGAGAGCGACGACGGGGATTCCTATATCCACCGCCTCTTTTACCGCCTGGCCATCGCCAGCCGGATCGGTGACCAGCAAAACATCAGGCTCCATGTATCCCGCGAAGGATGGATTGGTGAGAGTATTGGGTATGAACCGCCCGACATTCGCACGGGCACCTACAGCCTTCGCGAACATAGTTGCGGGCCGCTGGCCGTACTGTCTTGCCGACACCACAAGTATCTTCGACGGCTCGTAGTTCGCCAGGAACTTGCCTGCAAGCCTTATCCGCTTGTCCGTAGCTTGGACATCAAGAACGTAAAGGCCGTCTGTTCTCACCCTGTAAATGTACTTCATCATGTCTTTGGTCTTCTGCTGCGTTCCAATGTGAACACCAGCGGCAAGATACTCGTCTATGGGGATCAGAGTTTCATAATCACCCTCGACGGTTATCACCTCTTCTTCAACCAATCAATTCACCTACCTTTTGCGATCACGTTTCACTGTTATAGGTATAACACCCAACCTCATCTCTTCAAGAGCTATTTCGAGAGGGTCTATGGAATCCGTCCTTATTAACACTGGGGCACCCATGAAAATCTGCAGAGCACGTGCTCCCACTATCCTGGCTCGCTCAAATCGAGTGTATTTCTCGCCCTTCAAATAGCCACCTCAAAAGGAAGAGTATGATGGGGTTGCTGAGATTCGAACTCAGGTCACAGCGTCCCGAACGCTGTAGGATGGACCAGGCTACCCTACAACCCCCTTTCTCTCTACTGGTACCTGCGGAGCATCTCCACGACCTCAACATGGGAGAGAAGCATCCGCCTGCAGCAGTACCTCTCTATCCCAAGCTCGTCCATGACCTTTCCGGGCGGTTCAGACTTGATACGCTCCTTGTACTCTTCCCATACGCTGGAGATGACCTTCCCACAGGAGAAGCATCTTATCGGAATCAAAGTACCTCACCTGTAGGACTTCTGGTATTTCGCTCTAGCGCCAAGTCCGCCAAACTTCTTCTTCTCCTTCTGCCTGTGATCGTTCACAAGGAGGTTTCTATCGTACGCAGCATATGCATCCTTCAGAGCGGCATCGCCTGACCACTCTATTATGCCTCTCGCCAGAGCCGTTCTGACGGCATCTGCCTGACCCATTACGCCACCGCCTCTGACCGAGACATCAACATCAACATTAGAGAAGACGTCCCCGGCGATAACTATGGGCTCCATCATCTTCAACCGGGCGAGAGCAGGCTCGACTATCTCGATAGGCATATTGTTGATTCTGATCCTGCCCTTTCCCTCTCTGAAGGTTGCCCTGGCGATTGCAGTCTTCTTCTTTCCTGAGGAGTTGACCACCTTCATGAAGACCCTCCCTAAAATTCGGCGCCGAGCATTCTGCTCAGCTCGCCAAGCTCAACGTAGTTCGCAGTTCGCTTCACCCTAGCCGCATCTGGCTGCTCAAAAGCCATGCCGCTCAGATCTGAGGGGACACCCACATAGACCCTCAGGCGCGCCATTGCATTCCTTCCTCTCTTGCTCTTGTAGGGAAGCATGCCTCGTACCGTCCTTTTGAGGATGCGATCTGGGCGCTTCGGGAAGTAGGGGCCTTTCTCTCGCGTGCCTCTCTCCAGCATCTCCCGATATTCGCGGAGGACGGCTTCCTTCCTTCCAGATATAATTGCCTTCTCAGCATTCACTATCTTGATCTCCTCCCCCTGGAGAAGACATTTCGCGGTTATGCTGGCCAGACGACCCATGGCCAGGCCTGTAGCATCGAAGATCATATCATTCACCTCAGAATCTTTATGCCTGTCCCTTTCGGATGGTTCTTCAGAAGATCCTCTATCCTCATGCAGCTACCACCCGCAGATGTTATCTTCGATGCTGCCTGTTCGCTGAAACCAAGCGCTGCAACAGTTACTCTGTGATCGATATCTCCGGAGCCCAGGACCTTGCCAGCAACCAACACAGTGTCATCATCCTCTGTATATCTGTTGATCTTACTCACGTTGACCGCGGCGTAGTTTCGCCTTGGCTTCTCGAGTCTCTCAGCCACATCACGCCATATGGCTGCCCCGCTGTCACGTGATGCAGCCTTGAGCTGGCTGATGAGACTTAACACTCTCGGGTTAGTCTTCTTGATAATTTTCATCCAAGTCCTCCGCAAGGTCTCGCTGGAGACCGACTCACGCGTACCACGCGTTCGAACATCAGTTCATGCGCCAAGGGCCAACCTGCCCTCATGCGGATAAGATTCTCGAATCATTCGCCAGTATATAAGGGTTTTCACGTTCCTGCTGGGCTTGTCCGAATAGGGATTAAGTGTTTCTGACATGCAGAAGCGGTAAACAATGGCCTCAGCGCTTATCTGGACAGGTCCCCACAGCCAAAAGCAAACGTTTTTAAACATTCTTTGCGGTAAGGGGCGCCTCTCCGTCAAAGTCCGCATCTTAAAACGACATTAACGGGCAGTTCTAGAAAGTATCGTCTGCCGCGGGCTAGAGTTGCTCAGGAACAAGACTTATAGAGATGGGTAAGGTCCAAAGACGCCGGTCTTCAGGCCGGAGAGGAATATGCGTGTCCGAATTCACGGCACGAGTCCAGGAAGATTCCAGGAAAACCTCGGTATGATGCGGAATTTATATGTGTGTAGCTTGCGATCATCCTTCCATCCAGAATGCCGTCCATTCCTTTTGTTATCCCCGTGCCCCTGCTGAGCTTTATCGCGTAGCATACTCTGCCGTCGACCACAAGCTCTGAGTGGTGGAACTCATGACCCATGATGGCATCGCCCTTTTTTCCGATGGGTGTATCCATGGCGAAGGATCCATTAACGTAGCTCACGATCCTCCTCTCACCCTTCCTGGCGATCGCAGGCACCGTGCCCACCATAGAGTAACTGGATATTCCGTCCCTGGAGGGCCACTCGATCTCTCTTGCCATGTACATAAGGCCGCCGCACTCTGCATATATCGGCATCCCCATGGCTTGTGCATCTCTTATCGACTCAAGCATCGAGGTGTTCCTCGACAGCTCCTCTGCATAGAGCTCGGGATAGCCACCTCCTATGTATAAGCCGTCCACATCTGGAAGCCGCGAATCATGTATGGGGCTGAAAGGCACTACCTCAGCGCCTGCTAGCTCTATAAGCTCGAGATTATCACGATAGTAGAAGTTGAACGCCTCGTCCTGGGCAACCCCTATCCTCAAACCCCGCCCGCGATCGCTTTTGAGGTAAAGCTCCGGCTCCACATGAGGCAGATGATCAGCTTCTTCAGCTATCTCCAGCAGTCTTTCTATATCGAGGCTTCTCTCAACTATCTCCCGTATCCTGGAGACCCTCTCATCGAATCCGCGATGTCTGAGACGCCCCTCCGTTACTGGTACCAGGCCGAGATGCCTCATTGCGAGATGCATCTCGTCGTCTCTCTCTATGACGCCCACAACTCGAACACCGGCGTAGCGCTCTATCTCCCTCGTGGCCTTATCAGCGTGCCTTTCTCCGCCGACCTTGTTCAGTATGACCCCTTCAATCCTGACATCCCTGTCGTAGTCCATGTAGCCCTTGACGAGAGCAGCAGCGCTCCTCGTTATTGATCTGGCATCGACGACGAGTATCACAGGCGCGCGAAGCATCTTGGCTATCTGCGCAGTCGAGCCTGCATCCTCTTCGTATCCCTCGTAAAGCCCTCGAACGCCCTCGATCACTGCGATATCGGCGCCGGCGGAGGCATGCTCGAATACCTCAAGCACGCTATTCTCGCTCATGAGATACCCATCGAGGTTTCTGCAGAATCTGCCCGTGATCCAGGTATGGTAACTCGGATCTATGTAGTCCATGGCGACCTTGAACGCCTGGACCTTCAAGCCCTTTCGGACCAGCGCAGATAAGAGACCGGCAACGATCGTCGTCTTGCCGCTCGAGCTCCGATCAGCCGCGATGACAATTCTGGGGATCATGCGCCTCGCCTCGTTATCATATCCTCGTTATCTCACGCAGCCTCTCGTCATCCAGGGGCTCGGGCACAACAGAGTCGCTGCAGCTGAGAACGTGCTCCGCAAGATCACGATAAATTCCCGCTATCCTGCTCTCCGGCTCACCCTCGATCACAGTTACCGCGCGCCGCTCGCACCTCTGGACTACCGGATCCTTCGGTATGAATGCGACCATCCTGCTCCCGATCGCCCTTGCGAACTCCTCGACTATCTCCCTCTCGCCGTGGACATCCCTGGAATTGCACACAACGCCGCCAAGCCTGGCCCCTAGCCGCTTGAGTCCTCGACAGATGTTGTTGGCAGCGTACACGGGCATGTATTCCCCGGATGTGATTATGTATGCCTCTGTGACGAGCCCTTTTCTTATTGGCGCTGAGAAACCACCGCAGACTATATCGCCCGGGACATCATATAGCACGAGATCTGCCTCGTCCATTATCCTGGATACCTTTCTCAGAAAATCTATTGCGACTATTATGCCCCTGCCAGCACACCCCACTCCGGGTTCTGGGCCTCCGACCTCTATGCATCTCACTCCTTTGTATCCGGTGAAGACAACATTCTCCTCTCGAATATCCTTCCCCTGGCGGATCATGTCCATCATCGTCGGGATCCTTCTGCCGATGAGATTCAGCGAGGAGTCGCTCTTCGGATCGCATCCAACGACCAGAACGCTCACGCCGCGATCCGCACATGCAGCTGCTATGTTCGAGGCGATGCAGGACTTCCCGATACCACCCTTGCCGTAGATGGCAACATGCTTAATAGGTGACATGATAGACTCCAGATTGCCTGATAGAGAAGTAGATATAAGGAGTTATCCAGAGGACAGATGGATGGATAAAGCAAGACGTCTCTGCCTGTTGTTTTGTATTCTGGCATCGATTGTCATAGGATCTGTAGATGGGCAGATACCCTCGGAGATCGCCGAGGTCCGAGGAGAGATAGCGACATCTTCCCATGTATGGACGGCGGAGAACTTCGGCTGGTTCTTCTACGACCTGAAGGAGGGAATGGGGAGCGAGTCTCTTCATGTTGTACTCTCAGACAGAACTGTCGAGAAGGGAAGGCTGATCTATTCGAGCCGTGCGGTAGCGAAGCGTTTCGAGTACGAGGATTGGGGCAGCTACCTCTGGATAGGATTCCTCGGCAAGAGATACCTCGCGGGATATCCGGATGGGCAGCTCACAAAAGATGTGAGCTCATTGGATAAAGGAGAGCTACGTGAGATTCTTCTAGACGCAGATGATCGTTACACAATCTCATCTAAAAAACCGCTCCTTCTGCGAAATGGATATAGCCTATCTTTAAAGGGAGTCTCGGATGATAGCAAGAAGGTATTTCTCGAGCTCCTGAAGGATGGAACCTCTTTAGAGTATGCTGTGGTTGAAGAGAACAGCACTTATGTTTGGAAGCTTCCCGGCACGGATGTTCCAGCGCTTATGATACATTTTCGCACAGCTATGCACGGCAGAGAAGAGGACAAGGCGGATATCGATGGAGTATTCCAGGTAAGCGATTCTCCGAGTTTGATTTTGACGGATGACTGGAAGATAGGGCTGCTTAAGGTAAATGAGGTATCTCGGGATTACATCGAGCTGAGAAATGATGAAGACATCTCCCTGAGCCCCGACAGTTTTGTCCATTTGGCAGGTGGACTTGCTATCAGAGTGATGGATGGGCCTCTAAGATACTATCCTGTTGGCATCTACAGCGATTACGGCAGGTATGTGCTAAGGGGCCCCATAATCGAGGAAGACGCGCCTGAGATCCACAATATAATTGAGAACATCCCGGCTTATGTAACCACCGTCTGGGATTACAGCAACTATGCCGGATTCTATTTCGATGATGAGGATATGATCGGCACCGAGACATTTGTGATGAACGGAAGCGTGAGACGTGTGGTTCCGGCATTTGGTCCGATAGTGCCCGTGGATATGAACGGCATGAAGGTAGGGCAGATGCGGGGCATGCTGTACTACTCATACATCCAACCCAAGAGATTCGAGCGCGAGGCGTGGGGGGAATATAACGTAATTAGCCTCTTCGGTCAGCTGTGGTTCGTTGGTTACGGGAAGAACACGAGCTCCGAGATCGGAAGCAAGAGCATGTTCGATTACGAGCGCCTGGGAAAGGTTTTGATAGATACGGATGCGCATGACATAGCAACCTCTGGGAACATATACTTCTTCAACGATGGTTACTCTCTGCTCGTGAGAGACGTTGGGAAGGACAGGATCTTTGTGAGCCTTCTGAAAAACGGCATCATCGTTGACAACAGCACGGTGAGCACGAACTCGACTTATGTGTACAAGAAAGACGTCTTCGATATAAAAGATCTCCCCGTTCTTGCGGTCCATATCGGAGAGATATTCAGAGATGGTGAGCGACAGATCGCCGAGATCGATGGGGTATTCCAGATCTCAGACCAGCTCTACCTCCCGATAGAAGGTGGCTCCAAGATCGGGGAGTTGGTGATGTACACAACCCCAAAGGGAATTTACATGGTGAATGATGAATCGAAATCTTTGGGCAAGGGATCCTCTGTAGAGATATGGCCGGAATATCCAGGGATAACAAGGGGGCTCTATCTGGCTATTGCTGATAACAATACCCTCCGCTATTTCCCCTATACCCTTGCATATGTTGTGCCAAAGCCGAGGATACTGGCTCTCGGGGTGCCCGAGAGGAGCACAGCTCCGGTCAGCTTCAATGCAACAATAAGAGCGAGCGAGATGACTGGAGTGCTCGCAGAGATCATAGACCCTCGAGGACAGACGGTCTCGATAAAGGATATCACCACAGGTATCAGCTCCGGAGATCTCTGGAGATTCGAATGGAGCTGGAACGGTACAGTGCCCGTGATAAACGATACCGTAATTCCAGATGCCGATATCAGGCCGACAGGAGCGGTCCTCTACCTTAACGAGAGCACTCCCCCGATAACTGTAGGCGTGTTCTTCGATCAGTCGGGCAGGATCGAGAAGATAAGCGGGAACGATGGAAGGATATACTATTCCCGGGGCTCCAACATATCTCTGAGCACAGGAAGCAAGCTTGCTTTCTTCATCTGGCGCGATGGAAAGGTTGTTGGAGAGAAGAATCAGACGATAAGAGGCGATATCAACGCTCTGGAGCCGCACATCGAGAGGGTTCCGGCGATGCCTGGCAATTATGTTGTAAGGCTCAGAGTGAGTAACATCGTCGGAGAGGCCGTAGCGAGCTCGGCCTTCGAGATGCAGCCTCTTATCTACGGAAATTACGGCATTCTCGCCCCTACAGTCTATGGCAACAAGAGCACAAACGATTCAGAACGAGACAGCACGGAACCTGCGGAGAGAAATGAAGATACCAGGAGTGATGGCGCAAGAGAATCTCCAGCAGCAGGCTTGATTCCATCGATGATGGCGATCCTGGTCTTCTACAAATTTAGAAGGATCGGAAGAAGAGGCCTCAGACGAACTTAGGCCTCTCGGACAGCTTCACCGGCAGGGGCAGCTTCCGCCAGGGCTTGCCCTCCGTCGCCTTTTGCAGCCTCTTTCTGAGCTCTTCCACGCTCATTCTCACCTTGCATGGCTTGTCGGGCGATGATTCCGCTCTCACCGTCACTGTGAGCGATCCGGATGATATTTCATCATCACCTATCACAGCTACGTAAGGTATCCACTCCCTGCCGGCATCCCGTATCTTCTTCCCCACGGTCTCATCCCTGTCATCGACATCCACCCTGAAGCCAAGCTCCTTTGCGACCTCCATCGCTCTGGCCTGATGCCTCTCCGCAACAGGTATAATCCTGACCTGCGTTGGTGAGAGCCAGACGGGTAGCATGGGGAGACCGCCGTTCGCGGCTATCATAGCCTGCTTCTCAAGAAGCGCGTACATTAGACGCTCGATAGCTCCCGAGGGTGAGCAGTGGAGCAGAATTGGTCTGTGCCTATCGCCATTCTCATCGATATATCCGATGTCATATCTCTCTGCATTCTCAACATCTATCTGAACGGTCGAGAGGGCGCTTGCTTTGTCAAGAGCGTCGACGAAGTTGAATTCAAACTTGAGCACGAAATAGAAGAAGCGTTCGTCCCACATCTCTATGAGCACAGGCTTATCCACGATATCCACAAGCCCCTCTATGAAATCCCTGTTCTCCTCATAGAAATCCTTCGTGAATCTGATCGCGACCTCATAATCTGCCAGGTCAAGACCTGCGTCCTTCAATACCGATATGCTCGCCTCATACTGCTTTCTGAACTCCTCCATGGCGGAGCTCATATCCCTGCAGAATGTGTGCATATCCGGCATCGTGAACGCTCTAAGGCGGCGGATGCCGACGAGCTCGCCGCGCTGCTCCCTCCTGAAGCTGTAGCGCGTCAGCTCGAACATCCTTAGCGGAAGGGATCTGTAGGAGATGGTCATATCATGTCCCATCAGGAACTGGCCGAAGCATGCAGCGAACCTCAGGAATAGATGTTTCTTGTCAGCCTCTATAGTGTATTGACGCGCTGGGAATCTATCCAAGTACTTCTTCAAGGTCGGATGCTCCATGTCGTACATCACCGGCGTCTCGACCTCCATGGCACCCATCTCCAGCGCCCTATCTGAGACGTAGCTCTCGAGGAGTGCCTTCACGAGCCTTCCTTTCGGATAGTACCTCATGTTGCCAGGGTCGGATCCAGGCTCATAATCCACCAGCTCGAGCCTTTTCATGAGCTCCACATGCGGCGGGATCCTGTCGACTGCGCGGCTCTTCTCTATCTCGTATCTAACAAACTTCTCCAAACGCTCATGGCCTGTGAAGTCGAACTCCTCGGGCGGGACCATCTCTCCGCCTTTCTTCATTATCCGCCAGTGCGATATCGCCTTGGCCTCGGACCTGAGCGCCTGGGATACAACCTCCCCCTCACCGAGCCTGATGGATCTGGATAGCTCTGAGAGGGGATGGCCCTTGCATCTTATTGTGAATGCCTTGTACCAGCCGAACGGCGCTCTTACGACCTCGAATCTATCCTTCAAGGCCGCTTCCAGATCCCTGAGAACGCGCACAGCGGTCTCGGGCGTGGACAGCTCCGAGCTGAGATGCGCGTAAGGATAGAGCATGATGCGATCTGCCTTGACCCTTTTGGCGACATCCTCTATCTCCTTGGCCGCCTGTGCCACAAGGGATTCCGGCTCATCCTCATCGAACCTCTCAACAGCTATAAATGCGCAAAGCGCCTCCTCTAGTCTCCCAGATCTTGCCTCTTCGGGAACATCCTCTGCGAACTTTGTTGGCTTTTTGGCCTCGAACTCTATGAAGTCTGAATGTATCAGAAGTAATTGCAATAATATCACCCGACACTGCGAAGGGGATGGCCTGTCAGTAAGTAAACCTTTCGATGAGCTTTAACGTAGATTGCTCTATGAATCCATTCGCAATGATAATCTCCGATCGATTTACATAGAATCTGATACGATGAGGGTTGCTAAAAACCCACCTTTTTGATATAAATATTAATACAACTATGCTGCAACAAGCAAGAATCTTAAAGGGGAGGTTTATATGAATCCTCACAATATAATCTAATACACAAGGAGCGTGTCGAATTGGGATACTCTGTGGAGATAATCTCTCCTGAGCGGAAGATCGAGCTGATTGAAGAGTTCGGAGAGCAGGTGATGTACGAGGTGAAGTCTGAGATCTATGGATGTTGCATAAAGCTGCTCACATCCCTCCGTGATGTGAAGAGCCGCTGGGAGGAGAGCTTCTACTTCATATCACAGGGCATACGGTCACACGGGCGGCTTTACGTGATTGAGGATTCTGGTCCGGCAAATCGCGTTCTTTACGACCCGCAGTCTAAGACGGCGTTCCTGATAAACATCGATTACTACGGCTGGATAAAATCGCTAGCTCTATCTGTTGCTGGAGATGTGCTGGAGGATGTTCACGGGATCTACTCCGTGCATGGAGCATGTCTCGATCTCGATGGAAAGGGCATATGCATAATCGGCGGCTCTGGCACGGGAAAGACGACCCATACATACGGCCTTTTAAGGAATCCGAAGATGCGGGTCGTTTCAGACGACTGGTTCTTCGGGCGCATCTACGGCGGGGATGTCCTGGCCTACGGCTCTGAGAAGAACTTCTACATAAGAGCAGAGCTCTCAGGCATCTGGCCAGAGTTCTCGTGGTTGATTGATAAAGCGGAGCTCGATTCCCGGGGGAGGGGAGTTATAGACATCAGATGGGCGATCGGCAAGGGCAGAATACTGCCTCTGACAACGATAAGACATGTGCTCATGCTCAAACGCGATCCCGGGAGCGATGAGATGCTAAGACCAGTATCTGCAAAAGAAGCTCTTGAGATCGTTGAAAAAAACGATTACTTCAACCCCCATCTGCTTGTCGATGGCGGGCTAAAGCGAAGGCTAAGGAGCAGTTTCTTCAGCGCGATGCTGTCCAGCTCAAATGTCTGGGAGGTCAATACCGCAGGCACTCCTGAGGAGACCCAGTCCTTGATCCGGGAAGCTGTAGGCGCATAGCTTAGCGCGCGAGCCGGATCTATCGTATATCCATCTTGACCTTTCCCATCGAAGACAGATAGGCGACCTCCTTCCCAGGCTCAAGCTTGGGCTTCATATCATCTGTTATGGGCACATCTATCGTGGTGTAATCCTTGAGGTCCATAAGCTGGACGCTGGTCTCGCCGACCGAGAGCACCTGTCCTGTCTTCCGCTCAACGATAGGCGCGTAGACCTTCGTGGTGACCGGTGCGACGATCGACCTTTTCTGATTGTCGAAGATGCCTATAGCATCGATCCTCGCCTTGGCCGCGCCATGCTTGCCGGGTTTCGAATGCGCTATGCTCTTGATTATGCAGGGCTCATCATCGATTATTATGTACCTTCCTTCCTTGAGCGTCCTTATCTCTACTTGCTCCTTCATTTGAGATCAACCTTGTCTTTCGTCCTCCGGTGGAATGAACAGATCCTCTATTTAAATGTGAGGAATAACTTGTGGACCTGTCCGGCTAAGTGCGGATGCCAAAAATTTGGACCTTTACCGCTTCTGCCTGTCATAAACGCTTAATCCTTATTCGGGCAGACCCAACTTGTGGCAAATTTGGCTAACAACGAATAGTCAAGAGAATCTTTTAACTGTCATCCCCTTTGTGCTTCAAACCTCCGACTCGGCATGGAATTAAATGTGCTGTGTTGAATAATTCGAGCGATGCAGTCGCTAGACCTCGCTTCTCATCAAATCTGAAATCCGTATGAAATAACCATGGGCTATTGGATTTCCGAACATTATCCAACACAGCAAATTAAATGTAAAAAATTTGCCCTGGATCAGGGCTTTTTATCGATTATATTGCCGGAGCTGTCCCTGAGTGTGGCAGTATCTCCATCGTTGTTCCAGACCGGCACGCTTCTACCCCAATAAAGATCCTCTTGAGTATCCGTGCCGCTGCCTGTATGAACCTTTACCTTTGCATTAGCTCGGAGGTTGAAGCCAGCCGGGAAGTTGTATGTGTGCCCCTGGTTGTCTGAGAGGCTCCAGCCGGAGAGATCGATCTCGAGACTGCCGAAGTTCTCGATCTCAACCCATTCTCCGTTGAGATTCGCCCTCTCCGGGCTGGGAGCCACGAAGCAGACATCCGATATTCTCAGAGATACGGTGCTGTTCCCCGCTGCGCTGTTCGCATCTCCACACATCACGGGTACGATGAGGACCAGCAGAGCTGCCAGTCCCAGATAGCTTACGTTTGTGATCCACTTCATACATCCCCACCTCTTCTAGAGAGGTTACTACTACGATTAACTTCAAAGATTTAAACTTTTCTAAATAAGTTTTCTTTTTTGTGATTAAATTATTCCTTATAACACAATATTGAGAATATTCTTGATATATTCTCGTCAATAATTAGATGGATTCAATTGAAGAAGCGGTCTCGGAACTCGAATCTCTCCGGCCAGATGGCATGGGTCTTCACGCGCCCTATATCCTTCCTCAGATATGAGGTGTTAATTCGGAAGGATATCGGCAATGTGCTGAATTTTCTTAAATAACTCTAGAAACATTGTAAAATATTTGCATCAATTTTACAACAAGTCTGCGCAAAGTCCGGCATGCTCTCCCGATCAGCTCAACATCAGACTCACTGCGATCTCTTCATGAGAGCGTAACAGAGAAATGCGAGGATCGCTCATACCACCCTGAGGTGTATTTATGGATTACTCGGAGATGGCTGACGTCCTCAAGAGCACGCTGGGCCTTGATAGCGAGCCTGTTGGGGTTGTTCTCTTCAAAAGCGAGGAGGATGTACCTAAGGATTTGAAGGAGATAGAGAAGCCTTTGCCGTATTGCGGGATGGTTCAGCGCGCAAGAAGGGGCGAGGTGTTATTCGCGCGAATTGATAAGCACGATTGCAAGGGTGGCGCATCTGGCATCGGCATGATCGAATGCCCTGAGAATATCGCCACAGGAAAGCTCTACTTCTCGAAGCTCAACAAGTCCGTCACGCAGAGCGTGGGTCAGAGGATGGCCTCCAGCATGCCACGCCTGCCGGCTGGCAGCACGGTGGCAACTCTAGTCGCGCCGCTCGCAAAGCTGAATATGGCTCCGGATGTTGTGATACTCGTGGGGAATGCCCTCCAGGCGCGTCGCATAGTCCAGGCCGTGATGTACAAGCGCGGCGGGCGTATGAATCTCGACACAGCTGGCATTCAGTCCTTCTGTGTTGATGCAACCTCCTCCCCAATACTCAAGGGCGATGTCAATGTCTCGCTGGGCTGTGACGGCTCGGCCAAAAAGACCGGACTGGAGGATGATGATGTTGTTGTGGGCATACCCTTCGAGATGGTCGAGGACATATGCAGAGTTCTCAAGGAACGGCATGAGGGCTGGGATAAGTTCATGCGCTCCTGAGCACCCTCCATTTTATGAGAACTCCATCGTCCATGGGCTCAAATGATAGCAGCTTGAGCTTCTGAAACTCATCCCTGAAGCCAGCGCCATCCACAAGCGTTGGCGCGTCTCCGCCACCGATCACCAGGCCGCCCACGAATACGCATATCTCATCAACTAGCCCCTGCTCTATGAGAGACCAGTTGAGCGTCCCGCCGCCTTCGACCATCACCTTTCGTATGCCTCTCGCATAAAGCATCTCAAATAGCGCTCTCAGATCCACCTGCTCCTCACCGCACACCACGACCTCACATCTTCCAGATAGCATATCAAGCCGCTCAGGATTTGCGGCCCTTGATACCGCCAGGATGCATCCATCCCCAAGGACCTTCGCGCTGGATGGAGTTCTTGCCTTGCTGTCTACAACGACCCTCCATGGATTCTCGGACTTCCCGCTTTCTAGGCGCGAGGATCGGAGGATCTCGGATTTCACCCTGAGCTTGGGATCGTCTGCCAAGACGGTTCCAACACCGACCATTATGGCATCGCTCTCCGCGCGCAGCCTATCGACCCTTCTCAGATCCTCGGCTCCCGATATGCGAACCTGTCTCCTGAGAGAGGAGCTTATCTTTCCGTCCGCGCTCATCGCGCTGTTGATGAAAACATAGGGCCTCATCTCATATTAAATCAGAGATGATACCTTAAAAAATGGAGGTTCCCCCATTCGCTTGGATTCTGATGAGCTGGTCCTCTCCGGAACGATAATCGCTGGCGAGGATATGGAGCCCCTCGAAGGATATGTTGTGATCGAGAAGAATGTGATAAAAGAGGTTGGAGAGGGCAGGGAGAGGGGCCACCTCGAAGGGATAGTATGCCCGGCATTTGTTAATGCACATACCCATATAGCGGACTCAGTCGCAAAGGATCCGCCATTCATGGAGCTCGGAGATCTGGTGGGTCCGGGCGGCTTAAAACACAGGATTCTGGCGGATACCGGTGATGATAGACTGGTGGAATTCATGCGCAACTCTGCTTTTGAGATGCTCGAGAGAGGGATATGCGCCTTCGCAGACTTCAGGGAGGGGGGCTCACACGGTGTGGATCTCCTGCTCAGGGCGATCAGAGATGTTCCGCTGAAATCGAGGATCTTCGGCAGGCCGCTGCGGGAGCCCCGGGATATACATCAGGCATGCTGGGGTGTGGGCATAAGCAGCATCAGGGATTACAGAATAGAGTTCGTAGAGGAGATGGTGAATCACGCCAGGAGCTCTGGAAAGCGCATCGCGATACATGCCGGAGAGGGTGGCAGAGACGACATAAAGGGAGCGATCGCATTGGAGCCCGATATGCTCATACACCTCTCGAGGGCGGAGCGCCAGGATCTTGAGGAGATCTCGGCCGCGAAAACCTCTGTGGTGATATGCCCCAGGTCAAATCTCTTCACGCGCTCAGGGCTTCCGGATGTCTCTTCTATGCTCTCACTGGGATTAAACGTCTGCGTTGGCACAGACAATCTGATGATCAATTCCACGGACATGTTCAGGGAGATGGAGCTCATCTCAAAAGCGCTCGTAAGAGATGATAGACAGGTATTTAAGATGTGCACGATAAATGGAGCAAGAGCACTGGGTATGGATGATAGGCTCGGCTCTATCGATGTCGGAAAGGAAGCCTGCTTGATCGTGCTGGACAGAAACTCCCGTAATCTAAGGGGTTCGCTGGATCCGCTGGCAAGCATAGTGAGAAGGGCAGGGCCCATGGATATTATGCTGAGGATATGATGGTGGAAGGATGATCGAGAAGATAATGATAGCAACAGATGGATCCGTGACGAGCGAGAGGGCGGCGAGGTTCGGAGTGGAGCTCGCGCGCAACCTCGGGTCGAAGGTTATAGCTCTTTATGTAGCAGACACAGGCCGGCTGAGCCATCTGCCGGATGAGATGATACTTGTTGGCATAAGGGATATGCTTCTGAAAGAAGGGGAGGATGCGACATCCTACGTCGAGTCGCTAGCCTCAGAGGCGGGTGTGCCATGCGAGAAGATGGTTGTGGAGGGCAAGCCCACGGACGAGATTCTTAAGATATCAAGAGATATCGGTGCAGACCTTCTCGTCATGGGAAGCGTTGGCAGGAGCGGTCTCGACAGATTTCTCCTGGGCAGTGTGGCTGAGAAGGTCGTTCAGCACTCTAGAGTTCCTGTTCTTACGGTGCCCGGTGAGAGAAAGGAGGGTTGAGCTTTGGAGATCCTGGTCAGAGATACCATGGTCAGGGACGTCGCCTGTGTGAGCCTGCCGGGCACACGGGATAAGGTGCTCAAGGTGCTCAACGAGCGGCATGTATCTGGCGTTCCGGTTGTCAAAAACGGATATGTTGTTGGAATGGTCACAAGGACAGATCTGCTCAGAAACCCTGAAGAGGATCAGATCGCCATGCTCATGACCAGGAATCCATATGTTGTCCATCCAAATGATCCTCTCGTGAATGCAGCGAGGATTCTCGTTGAAAAGAGGATAAGGCGCCTTCCTGTGGTCGAGGACGGAAGGCTCGTCGGGATCGTGAGCGTCGCAGATATCGTGAAGATCGTCGCATCTCTGAATCTCGACAAGCCCATAGAGCGGTATTTTGAGAGGAATGTTGTAGCGGTTTGGTCGGAGATGCCGCTGCCCGTCGTGGGAGCCATCATGGAGTATGCTGGCGTGCAGGCATGCCCTGTTATCGATACAAACCTTCAGCTCGTCGGCATCGTGACGGACAGGGATCTGATCGCGAAGAGCGTCATAGAGGAGTCTCTGGAGAGGGCGGATGCTGATACAGCCCCCGAGATGGACGAGTGGAGCTGGGAGAGCCAGAAGGAGGCGATAGCCAGGTACTATCAGGTCTCCAGGATCAAGCTCAAAGATGTAAAGGTAAGAGAGGCCATGGTTCATGCGATAACCGCCCTGAGATCGAGCAAGGTCAACGAGTGCGCCGCAATCATGTCCAAGAAGAGGATAGATCAGATGCCCGTGGTCAATGCGCACCAGAAGCTGATAGGTCTGCTGAACGACTACAATCTGCTGGTGCCATTCATTGAGATTTACTCGCATTCGTGAATCCTGATGAGATGTGCCATTCTCAGAGCGAATCAGCTTGTTGAAGTATCAGCAAATGCCATCATGAGCAAGAGCTCAAACACGGGAAAATGGTTCCTAGGCATTTTCGTAGCGGTCGATATCAATTGTGGATACCCGAACAACCGATGATCGATTAGAGTTTGGGGTTCGCTTACCAATATCATGAGGTGAATCGCACAACCTACGTAACTGCATGCGACACACAAAAGAATCTTTGTTATATTATGCTTCACGGATGCGTTTCTCGGCAGCGTTACAATCAACAGATTAAAATAGGAGATTCGCAGAAAAGATAACAGTTTGAGTCTATAATGAATTGGATGGAGGGAAAGATTTGAAGAGAGTTGTACTGCTGCTTGCAGTTATGGTTATTATTGGTCTCTCCTCTGCGGAGATAAACAAAGATTTGCAGTTTAAGGGCTATAACTCCACAGCCTACGAGGTAGCAGAGAAGAACGTGACCTTCAACTTCGAGCAGGATGTTCAGGGCAGCGGTTACTTCATGACATACAGGTATGCCAAGGCCGGCGCCCTTGCGTTCAAGGACTACGTCCATGGCTCGGGGACGATCGACAACGAGTTCGTGATGTTCACGCAGGAAATGCAGTCGAACACGCATCCGATTGATGTTGACTGGGTCGACGAGACTGTATCATGCATCTCCGTGAAGGAGGACAACGTGATGGTCTACTCGCCGTACCAGTTCGCGATCGGCGCAGGCTACTACGCTGTGAACCCGCTCGTCTTCGACTCGCTGCTCAAGGAGAAGACCTGGATAAAGAACTACCGCGCTGGAACCTCGATGCACCATGAGGTCGAGTACGCCCACGGCATAGACAAGGAGCTTGAGGTCCTGGCGAAGGAGAAGTACTACCACAAGTACGACCCGGAGTTCGAGGGTGTAGGCTACACGCAGATGAAGATCAACGAGCATGTCGACAACGGCAAGGTCCACTTCGGAGTGCTCCAGGCGTCGTCGGATTACACAGCTAACGAAAGCGTTACGGCCTACCCAGGCAGTGCGCTGAGTGGCAGCTCGTTGAGCGATATAAGAGCCTACAAGAACCCTGCGATCGAGATCGATGAGGACTACTTCGGCACATACGATATCGTCAAGAACATGACGCTGAATGTGCCGTACAAGCTCGTCCAGAAGAGCGAGGACTGGCTCCCGTGCTGCTCTGGCGGCTGGGCTGACATCCCGCCTGGATTGAAGAAGGGCTTCGGCACGAGCGCATCTGGCATATTCGACTGCTCATGCCTCGCGAAGGCTAGGGCAGGGATGTATGGGCCGACCGATGTGAACCCACCCTTCAAGGCCTGGGCATAGATAGGGCAACCCCCTGTCTACTCTTTTTCTTTCGTTGCAGTTTCTGATTTGGATTTTCGTTGATCGTGCGGCGTTGCCGTGAGCAATGCGGCTTAGGGGGAGCCGGCCGGAAAAATGGTTCAGATAATCCGCATCTCATGTCTTCCCTCCATCTCGCGGACAGATCTCAACCACACCGCCAAGCCAGCGGTCCCGACCTCATACGTGTAGATTTGAAGAAAAATGCCAAATTCTCCTGAAGCGTAATCTACAATGAGATACTCGAGGATGGATGTGTGATGGAGCTCTTGTGCATTGCGGATGTTCATAACGAGCACACGAGATTGAGGGCGCTGAAGGAGCATCACTCAGATCTTATTGTGATAGCAGGCGATCTTCACGACGGAGGCTCTCCAGCCGAGGCGATGCCTGTGCTCGAGGAACTCAGCAGTTTCTCGCAGAAGAAGCTCATAGTCCCGGGCAACATGGACCCGAGGCTCTTCGTCGAGGACCTCTGGCGCGATTACGGCCTCCAGATCCTCCATAGAACCTCATTCGTAATCGGCGATACGGGTTTTGTGGGCATGGGCGGCATGGTTGCCAGAAATCCCAAGAGATTGGGGGATCCGGCGAGGTACTATCATACAGACGATGATATCTACAGAACTCTTACAGACCTGCTTCAATCGATTCGCGACCTCAATAAAAGAGTTGTTGTAGTACACCAGCCGCCGCGGGGCGCGCAGGACCGGCTCTACAACGGCGAGCTCTCCGGCAGCATCGGACTCAGAAGAGTTATCGAGGAGCAGGAGCCAGAGCTCGTGATATGCGGCCACATACACGAGGATAGTGGCGCATCATATCTGGGGAGAACACTGATTGTGAATGTGGGCGAGATGAGAAGGGGTATTGCTGCGAAAATAGATCTAGACAGTCTAGAGGTTGAGTGGCTGGGCCGATGAAGCAGTCCGCATGGACACGGCGGGATTCGGACCCGCGGCCTCTACCTTGCGAAGGTAGCGATCTTCCAGCTGATCTACGTGCCCACAAATTTGGGAGGTCAGATGAGGCCCACCTCTTCGACCTCTACAGATGCTACGCCGTTTACCTTTGAGAACGCTTCCTCGACCTCGGATGTGCCGCCTCCGGCCTTATCATCGAGCAGTACCACCACCATCAGCGCCTTAAGGCCAAAGGCTATCGGCTTCAAATCCATAGCATGGAGCTTCGCAGACGCTGGAACAGCCGATCTTATAGATTCCTTTAGAGCGTCCATGTCTACATCCGTGCTCTCAGGCATAACTCTGATCTTCGCGGCTACGGTTCCCATTTATAACACCTCATGGTCCTGTGAATCCACAGCTTTTACATGTATACGTATTGCTCTGCTTCTTACACCTGTTGCATCTGGCGATGACATCACCACAGCTCGGGCATGGAAACCTGACGCCTCCAACGCCAAGCAGGGTAACACCGCACGATATACATCTCTCTGGTAGGTCTTTCATGCTTCTCCGGTCACTCCTTCTTGACGTCTCGCTATAAACTTTGCGATCT
>CAZMZV010000009.1:0-37158 GCA_964570975.1 uncultured Methanotrichaceae archaeon
ATTCTCTCTGGCACGTTGATTGATTATCCTGTCGGATCTCAGCAGAGCGCTGTGCGTATCCCCGAAGTGCTCTGCCGCCTCTCTCATCACGCGCTTGAACTCCTCGAGGTCGCCCGCTTCAACAGATTCTGAGAGGTGGATGCACTCGGCTATAAACGCCTTTCTGACCTCCTTCGCAAATGGATTCATCTGTATCGATGCGTAGAGCTCGGGGTTCTGATCCAGGATCCTCCCGACAAAATCGATCATCACCTCATACACAGGGCTCATGAACCTTCTCGATCGAGATACATCGAAATTGAGAGAGCGGAGGGTCGCGCCTATTCCGATGTACGCGAAGTGGGTGAGCGCCTGCACCACGGCCATCATCCTGTCGTGCTCCTCTGGACTCAATATCTCAACTCTGGCGCCATCTTCCTCGAAGATCGATTTTATCATCTTGCTCCACCGCCCCTCCCTTCCAGCGACAGGCGTTAGAATTACCGTTTGCCCTTTTATCGAGGGCATGGTCGGCCCGAAGAGAGGATGTGCGCCGAGGACCTCAACTCCAGGAGGGGCGCTCTCCGCCATCGCCCTGACGGGGTCCACCTTTAGAGATGTGAGATCCATGAGCAAGGCGCCCTTCTTTAGACGAGGCGCTACCATCCTCGCGACCTCAGGGGTGCGATCGATGGGCACGCTTAAAACCACGATATCGCTCTCCGAGACGGCCTTCATCAAATCGTGCGCGTATTTCACCCCGAGAGCATCAGCAACATGGACCTTCCCGCTTGGCCCCCAGATCGAGAGATCGAAACCGTGATCTCTGAAGTATCTCGCAAACCACGATCCGGTCTCACCCGTTCCCCCAACAATGAGCATTTTATACATCTTAATCCATCTCTGATAGTTTCAAGAGTTTTTTACAAGAGTTATATCGGCTACATCTTCGCTCTTAAAAAATCTTTATTCGTTTCGGTTGAGAGCAGATCGCACAGCTCCCTCCATGACATCGATGGGCTCCTCAAGCCCGGTCCAGATTCTGAATGCAGCTGCGCCCTGGTATACTAGCATCATCACCCCATCGATGGCCTTCGCGCCGGCTTTTTTTGCGTCCCTCAGAAGCTCCGTCTCCCTGTTGTAGATTATATCAAACACAACCTGCTCTTTACTAATTATCCGGCCGTCGAAGAGCCTGGGATCTTTCTCATGCATTCCAACAGATGTGGCGTTGATCACTATATCAGAGGATTTGACGAGCTTCTCTATCTCGCTGAAATCCCCGAAGCTCAAGCCGAAATCCTCTGCGAGAGCCGAGCCCTTCTCTGAGGTCCGATTAGTTATAACGATCTCCGCGCCCTCTTGCGAGAGCTGATAGGCTATCGCCCTTGCGGCGCCGCCGGCGCCTATCAGAAGGACCCGCGAGCCGTTTACGGACACGCCGTAATGCCTCAGAGCCATCGAAGCACCAGCGCCATCTGTGTTGTGCCCCTTCATCCCTCCGAGGAATGAGATGGTGTTTACAGCGCCGATCGCTCTCGCAGTCTCGTCCGGCTCGACCAGACTCATCGCTGCCTCCTTCAGAGGTATCGTCAGGTTAAGACCGCCAAAGCCCATTGACTCTGCGCCTCGAAGCGCGTCTCCGAGCCTGCTTGTTGTCACTCGAAATGCATGGTATATCGCATCCAGCCCCATAGCTTTGAATGCCGCATTGTGCATAACTGGCGAGAGGCTATGCTCTATCGGGTCGCCGAATACCGCATATACTATCATAAGAGATATACCCCCATCAAGGCTCCAATAACCCCGCCGAATAGCGTTGCGATGAGATTGACGCTGTTGTTTGTGAGAACTCCTCTGCTTTGTAATACCGCGCCCAAGAGGCTGTCAAAATTCGATCCGAGAAAGCCGCTTGCAGTTGCTATGAAGAATCCCACGACTCCGGTCAGCCCCGTGGCCACAGCAGCCAGCCCGATGACTCCAGCACCGATGAGCGATGCCAGCTCTCCGAGAGGCGTCACACCTCCGTCTACCCCGGGCTTGACCTGCTTGAAGTTCGTTATCATTCTTGGCATAGATCTGCTTGTCTCTCCTATCTCGCTGGCAAGCGTGTCTCCATTTGCCGTGGCAACCGCGCCGAGAAAGGCGTAGAAGAAGATATCGTTGCTGTATATTCCGTAGCAGAGCGCTGCCACCAGCGGCACAAGGCTGTTGCTGTACACGTTTTTGTAACCTCGCACACCGCCTTTTGCCTCAGCGATGCCAAGGCTGTGCTTGTATGAATAGCCGTAGCGTGTAAATGCACCCCCGATCAGATAGAAACTGAGGAGGAGAAGAAACCAGTTGAGGCCGGCGAAGAGCACCACCAGTATGCATATAATTATCTCGCTGAGCACCGCATCCACATCCGCAGCCTTCGCCCAGTAGGCTCCGACCCCAAGCAGCACAGCGAATATGTATATCACGAAGATGTTGCCGAGCTCGGGGAGCGGATAGTCGAAGCTGAAGAGCCACATCACCATGCATACGCCAAAAGGCACGGTGAAATCCATCTCGCTAGAGACGTGTTGGAGAAACGCGCCGCTAAGGCCACCGAGTATCGCCAGGAAGAATATCTTCTCATTGAGCAGATCCGGAGCGACTAGAAACGCGGCGGGATATCCTATCGCCAGTGTAGCCATTATGTACATGAAGCTGCCTGCGAGCGGCTGGAATCTCCTAGAGATTATGTACGCTATAGTCGGCGGAACAAAAGATATCGCCACGACATAGATAGGAAGATCGAGGTGCGTATATACCAACACCTCTCTGAGGAGAAGCAGCGAGATCAGCGACGCGCTCAGCAGTCTCATGGGCCTGTGGAGAATACATATTAATGCCAGAAATATGGTGGTAAAGACGCCGATTACTGGCAGCAGGAATACAAGCACACCGACCGCGAGCCTCCAGGCGTCTTCCCTCTGCATGACCAACCAAGCGCAATTCCACCAAAAAAACTTTGCCTTTCAGAGCTGTAGGAGATGTGCCAGAGTGGAGAGGAGAGAAGCGGATTTACCGGAAAGGTCGAGATTGAATGAAAGCGCCGTTCTTTGGAGAGATCTCTCTTGATATACAAAATATACGAAAAGCTTCTTGAAAAAGAGGTCATGAAGAGCCCGAGACCGAAATGCGTTGCCTTTGTGGTCTCGTCCTTCGAGGGTGGCGATCTCAATAAATTAAGAAGCCTTGTGGAATGGTGTTCCTCCTTGGGGATTGAGAGCCTCTTGATACATCTTGCATGCGCTGCTGATATCTCATCTGCTCTCGAGGATCTCTTCAAAGATGCTCCTGCGGATGTGGAGATTGTTGATGCAAACTCTTCTAGGACGACAGGACGTGGCGGTATAAAGGTCACGATCTCTCTAGGCTACGGTGGAAAAAAGGAGGTTGTGGAGGCCATAAGAGAGGTCCTGAGAGAGGTAGCAGAAGGCCTCGTGGAGCCTGATGAGATCGAGAGAGAGACCATAGAGAGACATCTGCGGTTTCCGCAAAAGCCGGATCTTGTAATACGAGCCGGTGGCAGGCGGCTCAGCGACTTCATGATCTGGCAGGCAGCATACTCTGAGCTCTATTTTACAGATGTGAGCTGGTCATCGATGAGGCGTGTAGATCTCCTCCGCGCCGTAAGGGATTTTCAGAGGAGAGTGCGAAGGTTTGGAAGGTAGAAGAGGCGCGAGAATCAGATGCGAATTCTGCGGCAGGAAGAGTGGCGCTTGGCCCGTATTCTCGTCACCAACTTCCAGTCCTTCTTGAGAGAACGCGGAGGGCTTGCATTACAGATCATCAAAACTTGTGTTGCGATGCAGAAGACCTTTTGCTTTCCCCTCTGAATTCTTCTTGACGGTCGTACCCTCCTCTGGTATCTGTTCGAATTAGAGAGCTGGGTGGCATCTCGTCCTCTAATACTTTTTCACAAAATGCACCGAACCAATTTTCATTCCCATGGATGACCTGATCACGAGTGTTTTTCTTATAGAGATGGGGGAGTAGGGGGGCGGCAAAGGCTCCGCTATTCAGGCGGGAGATGAGGTCACCTCGATTTATCTCCTAAGAGGGCCTGTCCGGATAAGCGCTGAGGCCATTGTTTACCGCTTTTGCATGTCAAAAATACTTAATCCTTATTCGGACACGTCATCCTAAGATACGAAAAGCTTGATCTCCATGTTGGATGGAATGATATTCTATGAACCAGAAAGATGCTATAGAGCAGGCAAAGGAGCATTTCGGCAAGCTCTTAGAGGAGCAGCTTGCAAGGGTGGAGCAGATGAAGTCTGCGGGAGAATGGCTGGATTACAGCAAGCTGAGACCTCTCATCATTGGCTATGTCGATGGAGATGGAATAGGGCCGTATATAACAGGAGAGGCGATAAGGGTTCTTCAGAGCCTTCTGAGAGATGAGATCAAGAGCGGAAGCGTAGAGTTCAGAAAGATCGAAGGGCTTAGCATAGAGGAGCGAGCGAAAGCCATGAAGGCACTGCCAGATGATGCTTTGGCTGCGCTTAAGCAATGCCATGTCATATTGAAAGGACCGCTGACCACGCCTAAAAAGGGAGATCCCTGGCCCAACCTGGAGAGCGCGAACGTTGCTATGCGGCGGGAGCTCGATCTCTTCGCAAATGTGCGCCCCGTCTCGATACCATCAGAGGGCATAGACTGGGTCTTCTTCAGGGAAAATACAGAAGGGGAGTATGTGCTCGGAAGCAAGGGAATTAACGTCACCGAGGATCTCTCCGTCGATTTCAAGGTTATAACGACGCAGGGCGCTGAGAGGATAATAAGGCTCGCCTTCGATTACGCACGAAGGAACAAAATAAACAGAGTGTCTGTTGTAACAAAGGCCAATGTTATAAAAACAACCGACGGCAAGTTCCTCGAGATCGCAAGGGCAATAGCAGGGGAGTATACGGATATAACCTTCGACGACTGGTTCGTCGATATTATGGCAGCAAAGCTCGTCGATGTGAAGAGGAGAAGGGACTTCAGGGTGATAGTCCTTCCGAATCTGTACGGGGATATACTCACAGATGAAGCAGCCGAGTTTCAGGGCGGGGTTGGAACAGCAGGAAGCGCGAACATAGGCAAGCGATATGCGATGTTCGAGGCGATACACGGCTCGGCTCCGCGTATGGTACAGGAGGGTCGTGCCCAGTATGCAGATCCATCGAGCATCATGCGCGCCTCAACCATGCTCCTGAGACATGTAGGGATGGTGGATAAAGCGAGAAGGCTCGAGATGGCGCTGGATATCTGCGGACAGTTCGAGAAGAGGTTGGTGGTGACTGGCAGGCCGGGTGGCGCAACGGGCAGGGAGTTCGCGGATTATGTGATAGAGACTATGGCATCGAGCGATCTGGAGAGCAGATGGCTATCATACACACAAAAAGGGATTTAGCCTCAAAGACAAAATTAATAGTGTGATACAGCTAGCCCAACGGTTTCTCAGCCTCAGGCCGGAGGATATCACGGTCCTGAGGGCCATAGAGGTCGGCATGCGCCGGAGGGAATGGGTGCCCCTGGAGGAGATCTCATCCATCTCGCGTATACCGGCCTCTAAGGCAGATTATTATCTTCGATTGTTGTCCGGCAGAAAGCTCGTCCGCTATACCAAAGAGCCTTACGAGGGATACCAGATAGATTTTGATGCATATGATCTTCTAGCCTTACACGACCTCGTCAGAAGGGGATTTGTGGCATCGCTCGGCGATAAACTGGGAGTCGGCAAGGAGTCTGTCGTTTATGAGGCCCTCGATGAGATCCCGCTCGTTGTTAAGTTTCACAGAGAGGGGAGAACGAGCTTCTCAAAGGTCAGACGTGTCAGGGAGTATCTGAAGGACAGGCCGAAGATAGCATGGATCTATGCTTCATCTCTGGCTGCCAAGAGAGAGTTCGATGCGATGCAGAAGCTCTATCCTACAGTATCCGTCCCGAAGCCAGTGGCTCGAAGCAGGCATGCCGTTGTTATGGAACGCGTCCCCGGAGAGCTTCTCGTAAAGACACCACTTGATGAGCCGGATCGCTTTCTTACCAGAATCCTGGAGGATATAAAGAAGGCGTACAGGCTTGGCGTCATACATGCAGATCTGAGCGAGTACAATGTGATCGTCGCGGATGACATAACGATAATCGACTGGCCACAGGCCGTTGGAGTTGAGCATGAGAATGCGGAGGAGCTTCTGGAAAGAGACGTCTGCAACATACTGAAATACTTTAAGCGCAGATACAAGATCGAGCTGAATCCGGAAGAGGTTCTCAGAACTATAAAGGTTGATGATGAATAAGATATTTGGTGTTGATATAGCAAGTGGCTCTCCCAGAAGCCGGAGTCAGCCCAGCTATGCGGTCTATGTGATAGATGGTGAGAGCAGCTACTGCTACGAGATGGTGAGCAGGCAGAAGCTGATCCGGCTGATAAGAGAGAAGAAGCCAGATATCGTGGCAGTAGATAACATCTACGAGCTCGCAGCGAATAGAAACGATCTCATGGCTTTGATGCATCTCTTACCGCCGACGACGAGGATAGTTCAAGTTACTGGCGGCGAAACCCTCCAGCCTCTGGTAAAGGTTGGGAGATGGCATGGGATATTCTTCGATCGGCTGAATCCCCTGCAGGAGGCCGAGGCTTGCGCACGCCTGGCGGCGAAGGGTATAGGGTGCGTGGTTTCTGCATTCGAGGACAGGACATGGATAAAGGTGAGCCGCCGGCGCTCTCCAGGCAGGGGCGGATGGAGCCAGAACAGGTATTCCAGAAAGATACATGGAAACGTCAAGCTGCTCTCGAGAGAGATAGAGCGTCAGCTGAAGGAGAGCGGTTTTGAGTTCAGCATGAAGGCGGTCGAGGGTTTAGGTGGGTTTATAAGATGCGAGTTTGTAGTTGAGGCGCCGCTAGAGAGGGTGCCGGTGCATTCCTCCTCAAGAGGGGATGTCCAGATAAGGGTGGCGCCGATCCCTCGCTCGAATCTCCAGTTCGTGCCGCTCCAGCAGAGGAGGGGCTATATCATAGTGGGAATAGATCCAGGAACCACCACGGGGATCGCGGCGCTGAACCTCAAGGGAGAGCTCGTCGATCTCATATCAACCAGAACGATGTCCTCCTCGGATGTGATCGAGTGGATAGCAGCGCGCGGAAGGCCGTTGATCATCGCCACAGATGTCTTTCCAGCGCCTGGCGCGGTGGAGAAGATCAAACGCTCTTTTAATGCAGTGCTCTACGCTCCAGGCGAGGATTTGGCTGCGGAAGACAAGATACTGCTCGCCAAGCCATTCGGCTACAAGAACGATCACGAGAGGGATGCACTGGCAGCCGCGATGAGCGCCTTCAAGAAGTACAGGAATAAGTTTCTGCAGGTGGAGAAGAAGGTATCCGAGGATATCGATCCGGACGAGGTAAAGGCACTCGTTGTGAGGGGCTTATCCATAGAGAAGGCCATGGCCGAGCTCCTGGAGACAGAGGAGGCGCAGGAGCAGGTCGCAGAGGAGAAACCTCCTGTCTCACAGCCCAAACCGGAGGAGGTGAGACTGCTCACAGAGCAGGTCAAAAACCTCAAGGAATATGTTGAGGATTTGAGAGAGGCCCTCGAGACCAAGGAGAAGGAGATCGCGGAGCTGAAGAGGCAGCTGGCAAAGCTCCAGGATAGAGCATACAGGGAGATCAAGAGGGATCACGAGATCCGGATAAGAGATAAGGAGATCGAGAGGCTCAGGAATCTTCTGAGGGGCGAGAGGCGGAGGCTGAGGGCATACAGATCTGAGGCCAGAAAGATCAGCAAGGCTGAGCGGCTCGAGGAGATGGTCGGCTACAGAAAGCTAAAGCCTGTGGCGGCGTTCTCCAAAGAATCGATACTGGCAGCGAAGAGCAGGTGGTCTATCGGTAAGGGCGATCTTATTCTGATACATGATGCCTCCGGTGGAGGTCCAAACACGGCAGATCTGATCATAGAGACTGGCGTTGATGCCATCGTGGTCCTGAAGGAGATGTCCCAGAGGATGATGGAGTACTTCATGGAGAAGGGTGTTCCGGTTTTCAATGCAGATGAGGTCTCCATAAAGACGATAGATGGAATATCATTTGTCGAGCCGTCCGAGCTCGAGGCAGCGAAAGCGAAATGGAATGAGCGGAGAAGGGCCTACGAGGCTGAGAAGAAGGCCGAGAGGCTGAGGAGCATAATAGAGGAGTACAGAGCGGAGAGGCTGAGAGAGGAGAGGCTAGAGGCAAAGAAAAAGTTCAAACTCACCTGATGTTCTTCTCTTCATGCTGCAGTCAGAGCCATCTGTTTTCTATCATCATCTGCTGTGTTGAATACTTCGAGGCGATGTGGCCAATAGATATCGATTCTTATCAAAATTCAAATTCGTGTGAATTAGCCCTCTGCTATTGGAGTTCTGAACATTATTCAACAGTGCATCATGAGAAGCTCTAAATATGGGGAAATCTGGGCTTGAAACCTGGCATTTCGCTCAGGGATCTATGAGCGTTGTGACAAATCCATCATGCCTTGGCGGTCTGCCGTGGTCATGTATAACGTGTCTCTCATGCTTGGATGTCCATGTCCAGGTATAAGTCCAGCGTATAGGCTCGTACACGATCGGTCTATAGTAATAGCGAACAGGCAGCTCGTAGTAGTACGTAGTGAATGTGTATCCGCCATACCACCACGGCCAGTAATCGCGGACATAGAACCAGACGTAGTTGCTTCTGTAAACCCCATCTATCGTATACCAGACCTTGTAAACACCTGGGAATGGCCCATAGAACCATGTCCAGTATCTGTGATACGGCCGAACGCGACCGAGATGCTGGCTTACCACCTGGCCTGTTGGATACTCGTAGTATATAACAAGGTCGCCGCCGACGGACGGCACAATCTCCTGGTTCGCCCAGCTCTCAGCTGGCATGGTCAAGCTGACCGTGTGCTCGTATCTGAGACCATCCACCGCCCAAAGCCCGTTTCCCTCTGGGACTGAGCTCAATAGGGAGGGAGCGTCATCAACGGCACCCTGGTCCACGAGGTTTCCAGCATCTGCTGGCTCTACATTCGTGAAATACGCGCTTTCGGCTGGCGGCTGGTAGGCCTCTGGCGGCTGATCGGGATATGTGGTTGGATATATAGAAGTAACGCCATCCGGATCCACAACACTTCCTACAGGATCGGGTTGAAGATTATCGTAATCCTGCGGGCTGATTGCTGTAGCTAGCCCCATAAGGAGCATCATTCCTATCACAATTCTTTTGATCATCATACATGCAGAATTGAATCCTCGCAAGATAAAAGGATGATTTTTATATGCGAGTCAGATAAGGTCTAGAAATGATCTACAACATAGCTATATGTGGGGCAGTGCGCCGCATTGATATGAAAATACCTCCGAGCCGTGAACCATGTGGCATTGGGTCATGAGTGTTTGGTATGAAAAATGTGGACCTGTCCGAATCAGGGGGAGATCGGGATATATTCCTCGACCTCACAATTGATAGAGAAATGCAGTCCCGCGAACTCCGGTCTTCAGGTCATAGAGTATGTCGCAGCAATAAGCTTTAGGATGAGATCAGGGCCAATCCCCACCTTTTCAAAGGTGGGATACGGCCCGTACTATCGAAAGATATATAGACCAAAGCGACGATATGACACCTCGTACTTGCTGTGGGGCGGCACAGCATCGGTATAAATCCGTAGATGCCTCCGACTTCAGTCGCGGGAGCCGTCACGTGGCTTTCTGACAGCATTAGTCGCGAGATTGAGTAGCACCAGAGCACCGCTTGGGTCGATGGTATGGATCTGTATCTGGCACCATGTGTCGCCTTCGGCTTTCTCCTGGGCGTGATAAGCGGGCTGATGCCTGGGCTGCATGTCAACACGTTCGCCGCGCTCCTTCTAGGAGCTTCATCTGCTATGATGGAGCTCGGCCTAAGCCCGTATCACATAGCTGTGATGGTGCTCGCAGCCAGCATATCACAGACGTTTATCGATGCTATCCCCACCGTTCTCGTGGGGGCACCCGACTCCGATACGGCGCTCGCGGTCCTGCCGGGGCACAGGCTGATGTTGATGGGAAGGGGCATAGAGGCGGTGCGTTTATCCGCAATCGGCTCGGCCGGCTCGGTCCTGATCGCGCTCTTGCTCATACCACTTCTCTCCTATCTTTTCAGCAGTTACTACGATCTGCTCATGGAGCATATCGGCCTATTTCTCGCCGGAATCGCACTTCTCATGATAATAAAAGAGCGCGATCCCTTCGATCCAAGGCCATTTCAGACGCTGAAGCGCAGGTCACTCGCGCTTACGGTGTTCATAACAAGCGGCTTCCTTGGAATCTTCGCTTTCGGCCACGAGGAACTTCTGAGCTCGCCGGTCGGTTTGAAGCCGGATGTTCTTCTTCCTCTGCTAAGCGGTGTATTTGGCGCATCCTCGCTGCTCCTCAGCATATTCTCAGCACATGAGATCGAAAGGCAGCTTGATACAGGATTTGATCTCCCGCCCCTGCAACTCATTAGATCGATCCTGCTGGGTGGAATAGCAGGGTCTCTGATCGCTTGGATCCCAGGGGTATCCCCAGCCATTGCCACTATGATGACGAGATTGGGCATAAGCGAAGAGGACGATGATCGGTCAGCGCGCGAGTTTCTTGTCTCTGTATCGGGCGTAAACACATCGTGTGCGATTTTCTCGCTGGTGGCCCTTGTGGTGATAGGCAGACCGAGAAGTGGCGCGGCAGCTGCGATAAACGAGCTCATTGAGGTTGATGGAGATATTCTCTACAGAATGATTTTAATTGCAACAGCGCTGGCGGTAGTCTCATATCTCACAACCATATGGATTGCACGCATAGCTTGCGATATCCTCTCAACATTAAATTACAGACTTCTATCAACATGCGTTCTTGCAGCTCTCGCCCTCATGGCTCTGATCTTTACCGGGCCTTTTGGGTTTTTCATATTCTTCATATCCACCCTCATCGGCATGGCTCCGCAGCTCGCAGGCATAAGAAAAACACATGCGATGGGCGTGCTGATGCTGCCGCTCATCATCTACTATATGTCGAAGTGACGGCTCACGTGACTGAAGTTGCGGCCATCGAGATCGGCCAGGCCATGCTGCCCGAGGCTGAATATTGGATCTACCAGTTGCTAGAATCGACAGGTGCGGGCTGTATCTTATGGGGATTTGCCCTGCATTCATCCTTAAACCTTTTCTCGGTGAGGTATTCTCTTACTGGCGATTTTGTTTGCTATCTTCGCTGCAAACGCACCTGCGACAAAACCAGCGTCTATATTTACAACCGCGAGCACCGAGCAGGACTGGAGCATGGAGAGAAGCGCGGCAATGCCATCTCCCCCAATACCATAGCCCGTGGATACCGGCAGTCCTATCACCGGAGCATCAGTCAGGCCGGCCACAACCGCAGGCAGGGTACCTTCACGGCCTGCAGCGACGATGATGACATCAACATCTGCCATGCGCTCCAGCGCAGGAAAGAGACGGTGGATTCCGGCAACGCCAACATCGTATTCTGTAATTACAACACAACCCATCGCCTCAGCAATAATCCTTGCCTCCTCTGCAACGGGTATATCCGCTGTACCGGCGGCGAGTATGCCGACTCTGCCGCCTGAAGGCTCGCGACTCCCAGCCCTTAGCACAACCACTCTCGCATTCTCGTACCGGAGCATCTCAGCGTTATCCGGCAGAGCGATCGACTTTAAGGCGTTCAGATGATCCTCGCCAACTCTTGTTATTATGACGTTGCCCGTCTCCTCAAGGTGCGCCAACGCGATTCTCACAAGATCCTCAGGCCTTTTCCCCTCCGCAAGAATCGCCTCAGGTACGCCTATCCTCTCTTCACGCATCTGGTCTATCTTAGCTATCGACCCTATCTCTCTGTAGCTGATCAGCCTTAGCCGGCTTATAGCCTCATCTATCTCTATTTCCCCTCTCCTTAACCTCTCCAGGGTGTCACGCAGCTGGGATCTCACGCCAGCATCAGAGAGCTACAAATGATATAGACATTTCCATGAGGTACGCTGTCTCGAATAATGTAAAATCCAGGAGCTTCAGGTTGATTCATGTGGCTTCCCCCTGAAGGAGGTGGGTCTTAATGACTGCTCGTCTATAAAATGTCCTGGCCTTATGCTCTCCGCAAACTCCTTTAACACAAGGGATTCATCCAGGACACATGCCTATACATCCGATTGATTACAGATACGGAACGCCCGAGATGAAGGCGATATGGGAGGAGGATTACAGGATAAGGATGCTTTTCAAAGTTGAGGCTGCGCTTGCCAGAGCCGAGGAGGAGGTCGGCCTCATACCGAAGGGCGCCGCGGATTCCATAGCGAGAGCAGCCCAGATAGCATCTCCCCAGCGGGCGAAGGAGATCGAGGCCGAGATAGGCCATGATATGATGGCAGTGGTTCTGGCCATGGCGGAGGTCTGCGATTACGGGGAGTGGATACATCTCGGCGCGACCTCGAACGACATTCTTGATACCGCAACAGGGCTCCAGATAAAGGCATCTCTCGACATAATCGAGGCGAAGCTCAAGGCGTTGCTCGAGGTCCTCCTGGATATGGCGGTTGAGAACAAGAATCTCGTCTGCGCTGGAAGGACGCATGGGCAGATGGCGGTTCCGACGACATATGGTTTGAGGTTTGCCATCTGGGCCTCCGAGGTAGCGCGCCATATCGATAGGCTCAGAGAGATCCGGCCGAGGGCCGCGGTTGGAAAGATGAGCGGGGCTGTAGGCACGCAGGCAGCATTTGGCAAGGATGGGATGAGGATACAGCAGAGGGTCATGGAGATCCTAGGGCTGAACGAGGTAGATGTCTCAAATCAGGTTGTGCAGCGGGATAGGCACGCGGAGGTGATATGTCTTCTGGCTCTAATCGCGTCCACCCTCGACAAGATCTGCGTCGAGATCAGGACCCTGCAGCGGACTGAGATCGCTGAGGTCGAGGAGAGCTTCGGGAAAAAACAGGTTGGCTCCAGCACTATGCCTCACAAGAGAAATCCGATCAGATCGGAGCAGGTGTGCGGTCTTGCTAGGATCGTTAGGTCTGAGGTAGAGCCGGCGTTTGCCAATATCCCCCTCTGGGATGAGAGGGATCTGACGAATTCTAGCTGCGAGCGCGTGGTATTTCCCGAGGCATTTATATTGACAGATCATATTCTCAATCTCTGCATCAGAATCCTCAAGGGTTTAAGGATACGAAAGGAGAACGTTGAGAGGAACCTCATGATGCTGAAGGGGCTCAACCTCGCCGAAGCGGTCATGGTGGAGCTCGCGAAGAGGGGCGCGGGAAGGCAGAGGTCGCACGAGATCTTGAGGGTGGCCTCGATGAGAGCCTTCGAAGAGGGACGAGAGCTCAAAGATGTTCTCGTCGAGGACGGCACGATCACCGAGTTCATAAGCGAGAAGGAGCTCGAAGATCTGCTGGATCCGCATAAGTACATAGGCACGGCGGTTGAGCAGGTGGAGAGGCTTGAGAGGAAGCTCAGAGGGTACTGCAGATGACTGCATTGTGCTAACTTGATATCATAAGAGCACTAACAGGTATTGTGCCATCTGCTCGATTCAAGGGTCTTAGGAATCGCCATTCCATGGCACAATACCTCATTAATTCTGTGAGGTTTCATCATGCTGATAAACAAGATACTCGGTTTGGGCGAGGATGAGTGCGTCTTCCTTGCTGAGGAGTCTCTGCAGGATCTGCTATGGCTTCCTGTGACACAAAATCTCATAAGATCTATCGAAGATTTCGATCATGCTGTTGCCATCAAAGATAAAGCTCTCGCGTTGTATTCAGAACCTCAGGATCTGTGGATCCTCATGACCGATCGCTACTCAGAGATAAAGCCTGTCAGGGAGCTCACCAGCTCTATGAACTGCAAGGTCGTTGATGTTCCAGAGGAGCTATTCTTCCAGGCGATAGTGGAGTGCCTCTCAGTATCGCTGAGAGAGGGCATCTTCTGCGAGAGTTGCATCGAGAGCAATCACCTTCGACATCCAGAGGATAGAATCTCCAGCCTTGTGAATCTGCTGAGAGATATGGTGAACAAGAGCTACACAGCGCTGGAGATCGGCTGCGGAAGTGGAGCGGGGACGTTGGCGCTGAGGAGGATCGGCATAGATCCGTGGGCTATGGATATCAACCGCTGTGAGGTCTGCCAGGGCCTCAGAATTAACGCTTTGGACCCACAGAGGACCTTTGTTCTAGATGCGAGACTGCTACCCAGATTCTTCGCCAAAGAGAGCTTCGATATCGTTGCGGGATTTATGGTCGGCTTGATCGATCTCTCGAACTGGCATATATGGAGGGAGATAATAATAAAATCATCATCTCTTGCGCGTCACATGGTTCTCTATACCGTATACTCCAAGAGAGAGGCTGAGATGATCGCGGGTCTTCTCGACGGCCTCGGCTGGAAGGGAGAGCTGATCGATAACAGTGGATCCGTAACCATCTATGATCAGTGGGCGTATCTGGGTATACACTAGATGTGCTAAAGCATCAAACCAAGAGCGGAGAATGTCGAGGAGCTCCTGTATGTAGGTATGATTGTTTGTGGCATCAGGCCGTACATAGCTCAATAATGGAGATGAGGGTCTTCTGGTTATCTGAGCTACTTCTGCTTATCCCGCAGGTCTGAGTTACAAAAGAAGAGTTTTGAGTACACTGCCCACAATCAGAGCAGCAGCCATTCGGAACGATATCGCTCTGAGTGTATCGTACACGCCGAGCTCTTTTAAAAGGACTGTGAGCGTGGCGACGCAGGGGAAATACATGGCGAGCACTACAGCTCCTATTACGAGCTGCTCTGGAGATAGATGCAAAGGAGCGAACATTCCAATGCCGATATCCTTTCTGAGGAAGCCGAGGAGGAGCGTTACAGCAGCTTCATTCGGCAGACCCAGAATACCTGACACGACGGGGCTTGAGATGTCCCCAAAGCGCTTCATGATCCCGGTCATCTCGAATATGTTCATCGCCAAAATACCAGCGCCTATATACGGCACGGCCTCGTATACGAATGTCCTGATACGCAGAAAGGTCTTTTTCAGTAGCGCATTCATCACAGGCATTCGATACGGCGGGATCTCCATGAAGATCTCTGGAGACTCCTCGCGTATCAGCTTGTGCAAGAGCATGCCTGAGATAGCGAACACGATGAAGAGTGTTGAATAAACCGCAAATATATATCTCAATCCATACGGGGCTAATATCCCGAATACCATCGCCGTCTGAGACGCGCAGGGTATGCTCATGGTCATCAGTGTTGCAGCGAGGAACCTCTGCTTTGATGATTCGAGGACGCGAAGCCCCAAAACCCCTGGAACGCTGCAGCCCATTCCAAGGATGCATGGTATTATAGCAGCTCCATGGAGGCCGAACTTATGCATCATCACATCCATCAGAACGCTAAGCCTTGGGAGGTAGCCGAGATCCTCCAGGAAGCCGAGCACCAGATAGAACGGTATCAGGAATGGAATAACTATGCCAAAGGGTATGTAGAGCCCAGTTGTTAGAAGGCCGAAAGACCCAAGCAGCTCTGGAGTGCGCCCAACAAGTATATCGTGTGCGATTCCCGATAGATATTTGTCCGCTAGTGAGTGGATCCAGTAACTGTAAGTTGTGAAAAGCGGATCTGTAAGATTTTCTATGAGCCACTCGCCGCTGCCTATTATCACTCTGAAGGACAAATAGAGCACCAGGATAGCTATCGGAATACCGGTCCATGGTCTTATCGTGAGATCCTCAAGCCTCTCGAGGGTGGAGGGATGACGATGGTACACCTTCTGGACCTCCGATACGATCTCCCCGATCCTCAACCACCTCTCCGAGGGGCTGAGCTTTATCGGCTTCTGCTCCGATCCTATTGTGTTCTCGATCGCCTCCACAAGATCGCGGATCCCCCAACCGCTTGCTGCTACAGTAGGCACAACCTTTACGCCGAGCTCTCCGGCTAGTTTATCGACATCGATATCAAGCCCCTTTCTAACCGCTACATCCCACAGATTCAGTGCTATTACCACTGGGATTCCGCGTTCGAGAATCTCCAAAGTCAGATTCAGGTTGCGCTCCAGGTTAGTCGCATCTACAACGTTTACGATCAGATCAGCGCCCTGATCCAAGATCAACCTCGCAACCTCTTCCGCCTTTGAGGTTGGCTCCAGTGAATACACACCAGGAACATCTATGAGCGAAGCATTCCTCCCTTTTACACTGATACTTCCTTCAGTGTAGCCTACTGTCGTGCCAGGATAGTTTGAGGAGATGGCATCAGCGCCGGTCAATCTTGAGAATATCACGCTCTTGCCTACATTTGGATTGCCAATGAGAAGTATCTTGAGTGGCCTATCTTTACGCATATCGATCAACTTGGAATTAAAGCTTACAGCAGACCAAACAAGATATATAGCTTCCTGCACGCTCTTAATGAACAATTTTTGAAGTGGCACGAAAATGCCGCCGAACCATGAACCATGTGACAATATCATCGATTCGGGCGAATGTGCCCTGCGTACAAATTGTCAGCAAGTTCATTCCGCAAGCGCTTCTATCTCTCTGAGAACATACTCCACAAGCGCATCCCTGTTCTCTTTCGATACCTCTAGGAGTGTGAAGCTCTCTCTGATATGCTTGGCGAGCGGATGGTTCGACCTCTTGTGTAACACCACTAACATCGACTTTCCGGAGGCGATGGCCTCATAAACCGTTTCGGCGAACCTCTCCGAGAGAAGCTCCATGGGGCCGACCTCATCCACAACGATCAGATCAGCCTCGAGTGCTGATTTAAGAGCACGTACGCCGATCTCCTCGAGGTTGTGTATATTCACATGATACCTTCCAAGCCTTGGGCCTTGCCCCTTCTCATCCGCAAGAGGCGCCCTTCTGCCATCATGGAGATCGATCAGCTCGAAGCCGGTTCTGCGACCTGAGACGCGGACCTCCTTCGTCAAAATCCCGCCGTATCTGAGTTTGGTCCTGGCCAGGACCCTCTGCACGAGGGTTGACTTCCCAACGCCTGGCTCGCCTGTAATGGCCAACCTACAGCTCATAGCTCTCCCTGACCCTCTCCAAGAAGATCCATAGGCTCTCAACATCCTTTATCTCTTTTCTAACTAATATCTTCAGACGTTTTCGTATCTCCACATCCACCTTGACCCCTGCGGTGCGAAGGTACTCCTCCATCTTGTGCGCGATCTCCTCACCCCTCGCATCCCAGTCGGTCAGCACCACGACCTCCTCGTAGATCCTCGCGGTCTCCTCTGCCATCTCCAGACACGATCTCTGAGACGACATGAGGATTGGCCCCGCGACGCCCAGTCTTCGCAGCGCGTCTCTGTCGCGCGGACCCTCCACGATTACTGCTGCGCCGCGAGCTGAGGCATCCAAGAGTGCTGCGATCTGCTCCTCAAGAGCCTCGATATCATAGACCCTTCTGTGCGGCTTCATGCCTCATCCCCAAGAGACCGTTTGAGAATCGCTATTATCGACTCTGCATCTGCGCTTCTGATCAGGACGACCTTCCTCTGGCTCTTGTGACCGCGCATGATCTCTATATCTTTTTGTGATACTTCGAATGCTTTTGCCAGCTCCTGAATAAGCTGCCTGTTTGCGCGTCCTCGATCTGCCTTCTCTGTGAGCTTCACCTCGATGCTGCCCCGCCATACATTAAAAGAAGCCGGTACCTCAACTTGGGAGGAGGCGGGGGCGACATCGATGTGTATTAAAACACCATCAGGATGGCTCTCGACAGCTTCATTCAGCCTCTTCACGCTGCAATCTTTGTGGTAAATAAATAAAAAACTGACTCTCCGATATGTTTGAGTCTTTGTATACACACTATCCTGCGGAATCTCCAACTGCTCTCTTCCTCATTAACTCTGCCAGCCGCCGGAAGTCCTGCTTAAATGTGAGAGGGAAGGTGACGCACGTCATTACCGTATCAGCTGAGCGTCCTCGGCACGTCCTTCCTGCCGCTGATCTTACCCTGAATGCGTCCGCCGGTCGAGGAGTATGCCTCGAAGTATCCAGAAGCTGAGTTGCCGTTTCTGCTTATATCTAGCCTTGCCACATACAGCTCGACATTTGGATACGTCATGATGTTCAGCGTGAGCTTGTTGTCGATCAGAGCTCCGTTTGCGGTTACTATATTATCAGACACACCGACTCTGCCAGATCCGAAGACGATTGTTCCCATCTGAGCGAGGTTTAAATTCGCCTTGCCTAGCAGCTTCTCGTCCAAGGTTCTGAGCTCAAAGGACCAGTTGCCTCTTAGATCGATGGGGGTATAGGTTGTAGCACTGCCTGTAGCCCCTCCAGTCTTGGCCAGATACTCGCCAGTATGCTCCGGGCTCACTATATTCATCCAGCCAAGCCCCTCGCCGAGGATATCATCGTATTGTGTAGTTGTCTTCGTCTCCATCTGCGCATTCACAGCCATCGCCACGAGGGCGATATACAATACAATCATAATCGTGAATCTCATTTCAAGTCCTCCTTTTCAAAGTGTGCGCCTCTGAACTCCTTGTCCTTCATCTGGCATGAGCAGCGGTGTTTAAACCATCTGTAGCCACTCATCTTATGCCAGATGCTCTCCAAAGAGCTCGTCTTCACGTTTCCAAAGCTGAGCGGCATGTATGCACATGGCATTACCTCTCCGGATGCGTCTACATGCATCCATCGCCTTCCAGCGAAGCAGCCGAACATCGGAGGCGATAGGAGGTATGGCAGCGCCGTCACCCTTGGACCATCCCCAAGCCGGTTCTTGATCTTGTGAAAATCGCAAAGACGTTTGATATCGGACGAGGACAAGACCTCGTCTTGATGTTCCTTCCATCTCCCAACCGCGACGATCTCGTACAGGGAGAGCTCATGAACTCCTAGCATGGACGCAAGATCATAGGCATCCTCAAGCTGATCTATGTTGTAGGGCGATACCACCATGAAGAGATCGACCAGAAGGCCGGACTTAAGGGAATTCTTCACTCCAGCGATCGCATCCCTGAATGCGCCGTCCCTGCCTCTGAAGCGATCGTGCTGCTCCTCTATCGGGCTATCTATGCTTACGCGCACTGCGTAAAGTCCGCTCCTCTTCAGTTTTAAAGCTAGATCCTCTGTAAGCGCATAACCGCTTGTGAAGCTTGTTGCGACAGCTCTATCGTCAACGCTTGCAACAAGCTCCGGCAGATCGCGCCTGAGCATCGGCTCTCCTCCATCGAATGTCACAAGATAGGTCCCGAGATCCAACGCTTCGGATATGATTCTTCTTATCAAATCTCCATCCAGGATATCGCCGCTTCGGGAGGGGGATGAGCAGTGCATGCAGTTATTCGGGCAGCCACGAAAGATCGAGATCGAGAGCTGATCAGGCGTTCTTCTCTGCAGCAAGAATCTGATCTGAGAGGCGATCATCCTCTCGAATGCCCTGCTCGGCGCCGGCGGAATCCACGTGGAGAAGATCCATCTCTCGCCGGCGCTCACCGACTTCTCGTTCTCGAAGATCTCATTAATTCTCTTCACGAACGGCCAAGCGAATGGCGCGAGAGGTCCTCGCGGATAGAGCCTTATGCCATCGTCCAGAGCGACATCTAGGCTCAGCAGAGAGGACTCTGTAAGCTGCATCTCTTCACCATGCTCTCGGTCATTCTGCTCAGTATCATCAGAAGGCGTTCTTTCATCTCCGGATCTCCGCCAGCTGAAAGCAGCGAATCCCTGGCATCATTTGCATGCTCTCCCACGGCATCCAAGCACCGCTGGATTGCTTCCTCTTGGCTGTATGTCATGCTGTAGATCCTGGGGAGGGTGCTGGATTTTTTAGCGGATCTCTTGCCCTGATCCACACCGATTATCTCTTCCAGATCGTCGACTATCTGATATGCGATCCCCAGACCCAGGCCGTATCTCTCGTACAGACTCTGATCAAGAGGGGTCGCGCCAGCTATCAGGCATCCCAGCTTAGCGGCTGCCGCGAAGAGGGCCGCTGTCTTCTTGGTTACACATTGATAATAGCCAACAGGGGATGTTATTCTCGAGAGGTCTATCATCTCCCCCTCAGCCATGTCCATGCATGCCTTTGAGAAGAGCCTGATGGCCGGCTCGCCATAAGATGATATCAGGCCTATAGACATCGATATCAGATAGTCGCCTCCGAGCAGCGAGGCCTCCACTCCGAATTTTTTAACAGCGCTTGGGATTCCGCGCCTCTCGATGCCGCAATCAAGTATATCATCATGAATCAGAGATGCTGCATGAGCCAGCTCGACAGCGAGCGCGGCATCGAGCGCTCTCTCAGCTTCGCAGCCGAAAGCCTCGGCGGAGATTAGAAGTATCAGAGGACGTACCCTCTTGCCCGGAGATGTGAGCACGTAATCGATGAGCTCGCCCACATTCAGATGGCAAGACTCCGCGGCCAGCGACCGCAGGCCGTTTTCGATAAGCTCGTGCTCTTTCCAATCAGCAAACATCTGAGCTACCTCTTCACGCAGGATATTTAGCTTTTGCTGATATCTTTATTCCTTCCAAGTAGCTGCTTCTTTATTTTATTAGAATACTCTGCAGCTTGCTGCGGTTGGGATGAGCTTTGAATATACTCACCCTCGGACTGAGGGTATAGGCGGGGAGATACCGGATAACCGGATCGATGATGCAGGATGCCCCACAGCTTGCGGTGGGGAGGAGGTCACTCATAATCTCCATTCAGCTGCTGTGTCGAATAATTCGAGACATTGATATAGATGGATTCTTATCAAACTTCAGATTTGTGTGAATTTGCTACCTGATATCGTAAAACCTTCCTGGTCAAACAGCACATCCATGGGTATGAAAAATGGTTCGGAGATATTTCATACCAAACCTTCATGGTCAACATCCCAACCCATTGGAACCTGTCCGGATAATCGATGAGGCCAGAGATTTGGACTTTTACCGCTTCTGCATGTCAGAAACACTTAATTCTTATTCGGACACGCCCCCATTGGAATGAAAGATGTTTATGGTCGGCGGCATCTTCGTACAAATTCAAAAGTTGTTCTACATGAACATTCACTCATAAGCAATATTTATCTCTCAGGTGAGAGACCGGGTTAGAGCTTTCCGGACACAAGGCTGGAGATGCATAGGATTGATATATCTCATCAGATCTCGTCAGTTGAGGTGGTTCGTTGAACGTTCGTCTCATTCTGGTTTTATTGGCTGCAATGCTTCCGGCGATTTCGATACCTTCTGATGCGGTAACCATTCAAGCCGCTGGCGATATACAGAGGAGCATAGACTCCGCATCACCGGGGGACACCATAATCGTAGGTCCGGGCGTTTACGAGAAGTTCGTTGTGAACAAGATGCTTAACATCATAGGCAACGGAGCGACGGTCGTAGCATCGCCATCGGATGCCTGCATAAGTGTAGAGGCAGACAGGGTGAATATCAGCGGATTCGTTGTACGAAGTGGGCTCTATGGGATCAGGCTGAACAAAGTCCGCGGCTGTATCATAACAAACAACACGGTAACAGGCTGTAAGCAGCCCGGCATAGTTCTACTCACATCATCACGCAACATCATAGCAAACAACAATGCCAGCTATAACGGCGTGGTAGGCGAGGGCTGGTACGGGATATACCTAACGGACTCATCCAATGATAACATGATAATAAACAATATCGCCAACAACAACGGCGCCTACGGGATACACCTTTCGACATCGTGCTCGAATAATACGATAAGAGGAAACGTCCTGAACGGGAACATGTATGGCCTCTACATGTTCACGAGGTGCTCTGATAATCTGATAGAGGGAAACACGATCTCGGACAACAAGGCGAACGGAATCGATATGCGTTTTGGTTGTCAGAACAACACGATCAGGAATAACAGCATCACTGCCAATCAGGTCGCGGGAATATCGCTCCTGGATTCCGGAGAGAACAGTATCGAGGATAACGAGATAAGCTCGAACGTCAGGTTCGGCATACAGATTCAGGGAAAAAGCGACGGAAATAGCGTGATAGGAAACAAGATCACACAAAGCCCAACAGGCATCTTCGTCGAGTCGAATCGGAACATATTCTACTCCAATCTGCTGATAGATAACGTGGTACAAGCAGTGGACAGGGGAGAGAACACATGGAATGCACCGTATCCTGTTGGGGGGAATGCCTGGAGCGATTACAGCGGTGTCGATGAGCGCTCCGGTCCCTCTCAGGATATGCCAGGTGGCGACGGCTTCGGAGATACTCCGAGAGAGATCGGCAACCGCTCGAGGGATATGTATCCCGTCATGGGATACGAATTTAGGCCGATAAAGCTTTTGAAGGCAAGTATTCCCGAGGAGATCGAAGCCGGCGGGCAGCTTCTGATAAAAGCATGGATTGAGTCGCTGAACGGCCTCACACAGGTCTCCGCGAGGATACCAGAGTCCGGCTCGTACGTCCGTTTATCTCCAGCTGGAGATCATTACGAGGGGTCGCTGACTACCGCGCTGCTCGATCCTGGAGAGTACTCCGTAGTTCTCACTGCGACCGACAGAAGAGGATATGAACTAGAAGCTTTAATAGGGAGAGTTAAGATTACACCTAGAGCCGGTCGCAGCTTTGAGGCTGCAATGGCTCAACTCAGGGGAAGATCATGATTCGTAAATCAATCGCCATACTCGGGATCTTGGTAATCGGCATACTCTATGCAAGTTTCGGCGCAAGTGCTACATGCCCGATGTGCAAACCCGACTACGAGGAGTATCCGCATGAGGGCTTCCTGAAAAGCCTCGGACCTGAAGAGGAGAAGACCTCAGCACCGGTTATATCTGCGAAGAGCGAGAGGCTAAAGAACCCTCTCTTAAACAAGAGCCTACAGCCAGCTCAAACCACGACGGAAACGAACAGCGAGACTCAGAGTGCTGCACAAGTTGATGCACCAGTGAGATCGAGTAGCATGCTTGTTCCGGTCACTGGCGTGGCGCGCTCTGATATCGTTCTGGATGTGAGCAACGGCGCCAGCGAGTACATAGACGGTGCGGTCCACATAAATTACATGGAGTTTTACAACGATAATAATGAGCTCAAGTCTGTAGAGGAGATCGCGGAGATTCTCGGAGATGCGGGTATAACCAAGAACGATAAGGTCGTGCTTACGGGCACTGATTACAACTGCCCGACATGCCTTGGAGGGCCTTTTTCAGCCACATTCGTCTACTGGCTGATGCTCTACCTCGGGCATGATAAGGATAAGCTCAAGGTCTTGGATGGAGATACCTCCGACTGGAAGGCAGCAGGGCTTCCGGTTCAGAGCGAACCGTATGTGAGGCCCAAGGCGATATACGAGGTCCAGGGTGTCAGGTCGGAGTTGCTCGCCACAAATGATTACGTGAGGAATGCGGATGTCCAGATCGTGGATTCGAGAACATTCGATGCATTCGGCCAGGGAGCGATACCTGGCGCTGTGAACATACCATACGACTCGATTCTGGAGAACGGAAGGCTGAAGGATGAGAGAGCGCTGCAGTCGGCCTTCGCAGGCCTTACCAAGGACAAACCCGTTGTGGTTTACGCAAATACGGAGTTCAAGGCCTCGATGGTGTGGTTTGCTTTGCAGATGCTCGGATATGATTCAAGGATCTACACATGGAACGACTGGCTCAAGAACCTGCCGGCATTCAGGATGAGGCTGAACACCACGCTTACAAGGGCTGAGCCGAACCCCGCATCACCTGGTCCGATAAAGATCTACGCCGTGTTCGAGCTGCCGGAGAACAGCGGCGGTAACCTCACGAAGCTCAGCGTAATGGGCTGTGCGACATGTGAGCCCATAACCGTCTGGACCGGATCGCTCACGAAGAACAAAAGCACAGGAGTTGTGGTGGGCAAGACAACAGGCACCGCAATAGGCAAAACAACGCAGTATTTCACATGCGCGGCCAAGATAAGAGATGCGCAGGGCAACGAGGTCGCGTCGATACCTATGGAAAAGAGCTCGGATGATGTGTACGTCGGGACATGGGATGCCACGAAAGCCTCGCCGGGAAGCTACACCGTTAGCTTTGTGGTGACCGTCTACGGCCTTTCGAAGGATTTCGAGAACGCGATCACCGTGATGATAGAGTAGGGGTAGTGGGGTGAAGGCCTCTGGGGGCAGGTCCGAAAAGATAAAGATCTTTACTTTTTTTTCAGCTGTTTTAGCTCTGGCTCTGCTTTTTTCGATGGTTGTCGCTCCAGATCCCTACATATCGGACAAGGCGACGAGATGGTTCCAGAAGGAGTTCAAGTCTTTAATAGAGCACGACTACGATGATGTGACGCCGCCTGTCATAAGCAATCCCAGGATCTTTCCATACCAGATAAAGCGAGGGGATCCACGAGTTGAGATAAGCGCACATGTGTACGACAAATCGGGGATATCTTCTGTTCACGCTCAGATAGGAAAACGCCAAGCTCTGATGCTCGATCTGGATGGGGATGGGAGATACATAGGCTATTGCGGGTCGAACCTTGCGCCTGGCGATTATGATATTAATATAATCGCGGTGGACAAGGCCGGCAACATAGCCACAGCGCCATGCAGGCATCTCAGGGTTCTCGATCCTGCGGATCTCAACGCCAACAGGATAGAGGACTCCCTCGAATCGCTCGGGCCGGAGGAGACGAGGGTCATAGTTCTTCACGAAGACAACGTCACGGGTTCGATGGGAAAGGGGCTCCGGAGCATAGATATACTGAAGGGGAGCGCCATGATAGTCCCTGGTAACAAGATACCCGAACTCTCGCAGTTGGGGGGAGTGAAGGGCATCTACAGAGACCAGAAGCTTAAGGTTTTAGGAGCGAGCTCTTCTGATATGTATGCTGAAACACACCAAGTGCCTGAGAATCCGCGAAGGATCGCTACAGGTCTCACCGGCAGAGGGGTAACCGTCGCCCTTATAGATACCGGCGTGGATGCAGAACACGAATCCCTTGACGACATGGACGACGATCCGAGCACCGATGATGAGAAGGTCGTGGCCTTCGTGGATATGGTCAACGGCCTCAAAAAGCCGTACGACGATAACGGCCACGGCACACACTGCGCAAGCCTCATAGCAGGCACTAAGGGTATTGGAGTCGCACCTGGGGCAAAGCTCGTCGTCCTTAAGGTGATGGACAGGGATGGATCTTGCTATTTATCCGATGCGCTCTCCGCGATCGACTGGTGCGTCAAGAACAAGGACAAATACGATATCAGGATAATATCCTTCAGCGTCGGAGGGGAACGCAGCACCGATACACCCACGCTTCTCGATGAAGCGTGCAATAAAATGACAGATTACGGAATAGCTGTTGTTGTTGCTGCAGGCAACTCGGGGCCATCTCCGAGGTCCATCGTTGTTCCGGGCGAGGCGGAGAGGGTAATCACCGTTGGCGCTATAGATGAAAAAGGAAATATATTTGAGAAGTCATCGCGCGGACCCACATCGGATGGCAGGATCAAACCTGATATTGTGACGATAGGTGTGGATGTGCCATCGGCACTTGCTGGAACAAAGAACGATGAGAGTTATATGAGTGGGACATCGATGGCGGTGCCCCAGGTAGCAGGAGCCGCAGCGGTGCTCCTGGAGGGCTTCGGGGATTTGAATCCGGCAGATATCAAGAGGGTGCTTCTCAGATCTGCGGACGATCTGGGAGAACCTGGTCCGGACAACACATTCGGCTGGGGGGCTATGAATCTCAGCAGAGCGACGATGTATCTGAGGAAGAATCCCGAGGCGGTAGCAGGGCCGGAGCTGAAGAGCGTGGATCTGAGCGCGAAGGAGGCCAAAGTGGGGGATATGGTCATCATAGAGGCTCTGGTCGCGGGTGATGTCGAGGAGGTCACATCCACCATAGTTGGGCCTGAGAAAGAGGCCGAGATGCCCATGGTTGACTTCGATTTTAATAACATATACACGACATTCTGGGAGACTGGACTCTGGCGGCCTGGAGATTATACAATAAAGGTCGAACTCCTGGGGAGGTACGGCGAGAGAGCCAGCAGATCCATACCCTTTCGCCTGACGCCCAGAGTTTAGCGATAATTCTCGACAGGTTTTTATCAGGCTCAGAAGAATGCCCAGCTGAGTGGTGTATTTGTGTTCTAACTGCATCTGCCTGCTCGCGGCGATATGCATACTCCTGGTAGGATCTGCAGCAGCTGCGGACTACATCTTCAACGGCGCATTCAATCTGGGGACCGGCTACAGGGACTCGGAGCTCTTAGGGCAGACAGCCGCCGGCCAGGTAGGCCAGAAGTTCGCAGAGCGGATCATCGGCAGCGGTAGATCCAGCGACAGGAGCACGTTCGAGATGGATCTCATAAGAAATGTTATAAACTTCACCCAGCTGGCAGATTTCGAGTACTTCCCAGTGGTTGAGATAGGCACATACAACAGAAAGTGGTCCAACAAGATATGCGTGATAAACTACGACAGCGGATCCGCCCTGAGCGAGATCTATACGGATGCGGAGCTCATACACAGAAGCACGGAGATATTGACAGCGAGAAACACGAGCTACGGGAATATAGAAGCGGGAATAGATTCCACATTTATAGGCAGAGGCCGGATCGCCTGGGCCACAAGCGTGAGAAGCGATAAGCGCGCTATCGAGCTCAGCAAGTCCGTCGATGAGCTCACCGGGGCATTCTCGGTGAAGAAATATATAGATCTGGACAAACGCTCTGGAAGGCCCAGCAGGGTCGATTGGCTGCCAGCCGCTTGACATCCTCCGGAGGCGGGCTGCTCTCCGCCATAGATGTTCGAGTGACTTTCTCGCCGGCCTGAAGACCGGAGTCTTTGCCGCCCCTGCTCTCTATAAGTATAGATTAGCTGAGATAATCAATATTCAGAAGACACGTCTCTTCCCGTAGAGCTCTTGTCCTGAGGATACCGCCTGGCCACAGCCTTCGGTCCATCAAAAATATGATCAGAACTCGAACAGGGACCTCTGTTTTCTGGCCGCCATCTCCTTCGGTCTCTCCTCGACCTCGGCAGTTTGAACCTCGTCTGCCGTCGTCTTAACTGCGATCTTCTCGCCTGCAGATTCTTGACTGCCGCGCAGACCATAATCGATCTTGGCGATACGCTCTTCCTCGAGCATTCGCTGTGCATCATCGAAGATCTTCTGCACATTCTTCGTTGTGGGGGCGCTGCCAGTCAGAAGCGCGATCTCATCTATGTTTAATTCCAGAAGAGCTGCGACTGTTGCAGCGGTTTTTTTACTCTGCAGCAGAGATCCTATGAATGTGAAAAGCTCCGATCTGGCATAGGCAGTGCTGACATGGCAGTGAAGGGCGATCTTTCTCGCGGCCGAATCTCTTATGCTTCGGGCCCGTCGTGTTTGCCCCAACCTCCTCCAGAGGCTCGGGGGCTTGAACTGCGTATAACCTCTTCTCGTCCTGTGGCTCGCGGCCCTGACCCCCCCACTCATGAGAAATACCGCATATCTCCAGAGCGTGTAGTTCTGCCTCCTCTTGACCCGCCCCAGGAAGATATCGGCTCTGGATAGACATTCAAATCCTTTAGCAAGCTCTCCTTCCTTGTAAACAAGAGGCAGGTTCTCATCGATCCAGTGTATCAGATCCTCAGGGCTCTCGTCCAGCTGGTATGTCGCCTCGAGCGCGACCTTAGCGTTCTCCCCCTTGAATATGGTCTCCAGAACCTTGAACATCGAGGCCTTGACATCCCTCTCCGCTGTAACGACATTCTCAAGCTGGAGGTGCTTGAGTCCTAGAGCAGATGCCTCGAGATCGTTTATCGCGCTCCTCAGGTCCCCTCCCGACATCTCCGCTATATGCATTAGGGCATTCGGCTCGCACTCTATTCCCTCGTTCCTGCAGATCTCCCTCAAGAGCGATGCAATCGTCTGCGCTCTTATCTGCCTGAACTGAATTCCCTTACACGCCTCTCGAAGTGGTTTCTCTATCTCGTAGTACTCGTTCGCTATCAGAACTATCGGCTGGGTGGTCTCTTTTATTATATTAAGAATTGCGGCCGCGCCGCCCCTGTCATACGTGCCGTGGAGGTTGTCCGCCTCATCGAGGATAACAAGCCGTCTCCTGCCGGTAAACGTGCTGACCTTAGCTGCCGGACCCGCCACGCTCTTTATTATCTCAGCTGTTCTCTGATCACTCGCATTGAGCTCTATGTAATCCCAGTCCATCTCAGCAGCGAGTGCCAGGGCAGCAGATGTTTTGCCGATCCCCGGCGGCCCGTAGAGTATGACGCTTCTCACATCGGGCACGCCCTTCTCCCAGGATCTTGCCCACTCTCGGAGCTCGCTGACAGCCTTGCTATTGCCGAGGATTCCATCGAGATTCTTCGGCCTGTATTTCTCAGCCCAGCTGATCATACTTTCTACCAGATCCCCTCTCTTCCAGTTATCTCAGATGCTTTTATCTCCCAGATGCACATCTCCATTCTCTCAAGCATCTCCCAGGAGAACTGCTTGCCGCCATGCCCGCCGATTCCGCTCCTGATGAAGGCATCGAACATACGCCTCTTAGCCTCCTGAGATCTCGAGATCTCCGCTCTTCCGTACACAAGAACGCTCCTCCAGCGATCCCCCTCGAGCTCGTCCACCTCGAAGCATACGTTTTTGTTCTTACCAACTATCTCCATCTTCTTTCCGGCAGGCCGAGAATGGAGTATTATCACGCCGTCTGTGTATACATAAGACATCGGTATGACATAGGGGCGATCATCATAAGATAGACCAAGGCGGCCGTATCTGCATCTCTTTAGCAGTGCTTCACATTCCTCTCGGCTCATCTCCTGCACTTTCATCACATAACACCGCTATGAAGTGAAGATCTCAATACCTAAATATTCTCCCAGCAGAAGAACCGTTTTACATCTCACTTCTCGGACGTGTCCGGATAAGCGCTGGGGCCAGAAATTTTGACACTCAACTCTTCTGCATCTACGAAACACTCAATCCTTGTTCGGACAGGTCCCACATCTCCTACAATCATGTGATATGACATCCTGCTGATATCAGATGCGTCAGGGATGCTCTAGGCTACCTTCTCTTCAGCTGAAGACCGGAGTTTGCGGTCTTCTATTAGCTATCGCGAATCCGTTCATTCACATTCGTAAACATCCCGTCTGGCCTGCACAAACTTTATGTCTTAAAAGCATTTGGAGAAGAGATCGACTTAGGGGAATTGTATGCGACTTTCGATGGAGTTGGAGCTGCAGGATGTGCCGGGGCAACTGCTCCTAGCACTGCAACCCATAAAGGAGGCAAGAGGAAACATAATCAGCGTGGTCCACCACAGGGACAAGAAGACCCCCAGAGGCACGGTTCCAGTTAGATTGATAGTTGAGATGGACAGGGCGAGGCTCGATTGGGTCAAGAAGCAGCTGGAGAAGAGCGGGATCGTGGTCGTTCGCGCTGGTGAGGAGCGCTTCATAGAGGAGGTCTCTGTGATACTGATAGGTCATGTTCTCGACAGCGATCTTGGCGATACTGTGAGCAGGATCGACTCGACAGGATACGCGGAGGTCATGGATCTCTCTCTTTCCATGCCAGGCGTTAATGAGCCCTCGGCGGCTTACCTGAAGATCCGAGCTACAGGGAAAGAGGAGATGCAGAAGGCCCTGAAGATTCTGCGTGATGTGGGTTCACAGAAGAAGCTCTTGGTGATAGAACCTATAGAGGATGATGGGCTATGAGAGAGGTGAAGATTTCTCTGATCGGCTACGGGGTGGTGGGCCACGGGGTCGTCGATGTGATCAGCAGAAAGCGGAAGATGCTTAGGGATATGGGTCTTGATTTGAGGATAGTTAGCATTACAGATCATACCGGCACGCTTGTAGATGAGGAGGGCATAGCCGGAGAGAAGGTGCTGAGCTGTAAGACCCTACAGGAGATCGCCAACTCTGAGATGAGCGCCAAGGAAACGATAAGATCTGTGAACTCCGAGCTGGTGATCGAGGTCACTCCCACTAACATAGTGCACGGCCAGCCAGGTCTGGGGCACATGGAGGAGGCGCTAGCCAATGGGAAGCATGTCGTCACCTCGAACAAGGGACCTCTTGTGGTCGCATATAACAAGCTGAAGAGGCTTGCCGATGATAATGGTGTGATGCTCAAATTCGAGGCCACCGTCGGCGGCACGATGCCTCTGATAAACCTGATAGAGAGGACCCTTGTTGGGAACACGATCCTGGGCATACGCGGAATATTCAACGGCACGTGTAACTACATACTCACGAGAATGGCCGAGGAGCAGTATCCCTTCAGCCGCGCTCTGGCAGAGGCCCAGGAGCTGGGCTATGCAGAGGCGGATCCAACATATGATATCGAGGGCGTAGATACCGCTGCGAAGGTCGTGATACTGGCCAACTCAATATTCGATATGAATGTTAAATACAACGATGTTCAGGTCAGAGGGATAACCGAGATCACTCCAGAGGCGTTGGCTCTTGCAAAGAAGCACGGCTACGTTATAAAGCTCATAGGAGAGCTCCCCTCGCTGACTGTAAAGCCGATGCTTGTGCCTCTGAGAAGCCCTCTAGCAGTCGGATCCACCCTCAATGCCGCCGCCATCTATACAGATCTCTCGGGGATCATCACGGTCACAGGGCTTGGAGCGGGCGGCATAGAGACTGCAAGCGCCATACTGAGCGATATAATCAGCATTTACAGAACAAAACGTGTGGATGCGATATTCTGATGACGAGATTCTCGAGCTTCGCGGAGCTCTGCGAACGGATATCAGGAGCATCAGGCTCTCTGGAAAAGACCGATATACTCGCATCTTTTCTCTCACAGCTGGAAGCAGCTGATCTCAGGATCGTGGCAAACTTCGTTATGGGCGTTGTCATACCCGGCACGGAGCTGGGCGTCGGTCCGAGCCTTCTCTACGAGTCCATCTCCAGGGCTACGGCGCTTCCCCAGGAAGCAATAAATGAGCTCCTGAGAAGCACGGGCGATCCGGGGCTTGTTGCATATAACGCGGTTGATAAGAGAAAACCGCTCACCCTGGCAGCCTTTTCCGGCAGCGATGCCCTCGAGATAGCAGATGTTCACCGCAGGTTTCTCGCGATAGCAAGATCCTCAGGCAAGGGCAGCCATGAGATAAGGGTGAAGAACCTGCAGTACCTCTTCAGCGAGGCAACCCAGCTGGAGGCGAAGTACATAGCCAGGCTCGCGATGGAGGATATGAGGATAGGCGTCGGCGAAGGACTGGTGAGAGATGCGATAGCTAAGGCATTCGGCGCTTCCAAAGAGGAGGTGGAGAGGGCCTACAATCTCACGAATGATCTTGGTCTGGTGGCCGAATGCACAAAGCTCGGACGGCTGAAAGAGCTGGACGTATGCATAAATAGACCGATAAAGATGATGCTCGCGCAGATCGGGGAGAGCATTCAGGCATCAATCGCAGAGGGCGCTACTGCAGTAGAGTGGAAGTTCGACGGCGCGAGGGTCCAGATACATAAAGATGGGACGAAGGTCAGGATCTTCTCCCGCAGGCTTGAGGATGTCACATCATCCCTGCCAGAGATACGCAAAATGGTCGTAGAGCATGTAAAAGCCGAGAGCGCGATACTCGATGGAGAAGCGGTGGCCATCGGCGATGACGGGAGACCGCTCCCCTTCCAGGAGATACTGAAGAGGTTCCGGAGGAAATACGGTGTGGCGAGGACCGCAGAATCGATCCCGCTGGTCTTAAACCTCTTCGATATAATTTACATCGATGGCAGAAGTCTGATAGATAGACCTCTGATCGAGAGGAGGCGCATACTTGTAGATGTGGCAGACCCGGAGATCGTGGCGGAGCAGGTTGTTACAGCAGATGTCTCCAGAGTGGAGGAGATCTACAGAGAGGCGCTTGCAGCAGGGCATGAGGGTGTCATGCTTAAGAATCCTCAATCCCCCTACTCTCCAGGGAAGAGGGGTAAACACTGGCTTAAGATCAAACCGCTTCTCGAATCTTTGGATCTGGTTGTGATAGGAGCGAGATGGGGTGAGGGGAAGAGGGCAAAACTCCTCGGCTCCTACAGGCTTGCATGTATCGATACAGAGACGGGTGAGCTGAAGGACGTGGGCTGGGTTGCGACCGGGCTCACGGATGAGATGCTCGCGGAGCTCACGGAGCTGTTCAGGGATCTGATTGTTAAAGAGAATGGGATGGAGGTAGAGGTTCATCCCCAGGTCGTGTTTGAGGTGGGCTATGAGGAGATTCAGAGAAGCCCTAATTATGCGTCAGGCTACGCGTTGCGCTTCCCCAGGCTTATAGCTGTCAGGGATGATAAATCACCATCTGAGGCTGATACGCTCGAGAGGATCAGCGAGATATACAGGCTTCAGAGGGGCAGGTCGAGATGATAGGAGCTAGATCATAGGAGCTTTAGAAATGATTGTGAAAAAGATGAATGAGCTGAATGCAGAGGACCTGAAGGTCCTTCTCGCAAGAGAGATCGGCATACAGGATGTGCTGCAGAGGGTAAATGAGATAGTGATGGATGTAGCGGAGAACGGTGATGATGCTCTTAGACGTTACACCGAGCAGTTCGATGGCGTGCGCCTGGATAGCTTCAACGTTTCAGAGGAAGAGATAGACGAGGCGTATGACTCTGTTGATGATGAGCTCCTGAGCGCTCTTGAGTTGGCTGCTCAGAACATCTACGCGTTCCATGATGAAGAGCGCACGAAAGATCTCTGGTTCTATCAGGTAGCTCCGGGGGTAATCGCGGGGCAGAAGGTCGTGCCTCTGGAGAGCGTCGGAGCATACGTTCCTGGCGGAAGGGCATCGTATCCGAGCTCTGCTCTTATGTGCGTCATTCCAGCGAAGGTGGCTGGCGTTAACAGGGTCGTTGTATGCACGCCTCCAGATGGCACGGGAAGAGCAGCACCTCTGACGATCGTCGCGGCTGATATGGCTGGCGCCGATGAGATATACAAGCTAGGTGGGGCCCAGGCTATCGCTGCCATGGCCCTCGGCACAGATAGCATAGAGCGCGTGGAGAAGATCGTAGGGCCAGGGAATGTGTATGTGACAGCGGCCAAGATGCTTTTAAGGGGCAGCGTCGAGATAGATTTCCCAGCTGGCCCATCAGAGGTTCTGATCGTAGCTGATACATCTGGAGATCCGGAGTTCATAGCCGCTGACATGATAGCCCAGTTGGAGCACGACCCGTCATCGATAGCAGTTGCCGTTACAATCAGCGAACCACTGGCAAGAGCAGTTGAAGCAGAGACGAAATCGCAGGCCGAGCGGTCTGCGCGGAGTGATATAGTCCAGGCGGGCCTCGAGCGGTGCGCGGTGCTCATCGCCGATAGCCTTGATGATGCGATGGAGTTCTCAAATGCATTCGCTCCCGAGCACCTCGAGCTCATGGTGAAGGATCCCATGGCGCTTCTCAACTCGGTCCGCAACGCCGGATCCGTGTTTATGGGCCATTATACGCCCGTTGCAGCTGGAGATTATGTCACCGGTACAAACCATGTCCTGCCAACAGCCGGCTATGCGAAGATCTTCTCCGGTCTGAATGTAGATGCCTTCACGAAGAAGATCTCCATCCAGAGCGTGAACGCTGAGGGGCTTGATTCGATAGGAGATGCTATAATAAAATTGGCCGACGCCGAGGGGCTCAAGGCGCATGCGGAGTCCGTCCGGCTGAGAATGAAAAGGTGACCTTCTCACCACATAGACTCTCTAGCGCAGAAGGGAGCGCGGACGCGGCTATCAATGCGCTCCGTAGCCCCCGCCTTCCAGAGGCCCCACGTCCTCGTATCCCTGCCTCTGGCCTGTGCCCGCTAGCCGGGTGAGCTCCTCAGGCCTGAATAAGAGCCTGATCGCGTTAAGGGCATGCTCTCTGGCCCTCTGCTCCGCGAGATATGCGAGCGTTCTCTCATCTGCTGCCTCATCCTCGTGGACGAAGACCTCTATGATATGGCGATTTGTCATCAGCTGGGCCATTATAAGGCCGGTGGATGCCTCATGAGCGCATGTCTTGTCTATAGGCGCTGCGCCGGGCATGCCCAGAGCTATGACGATGTCGCAGCTGTGCTCCTCGATTAATCGCTTCGCTGCTACTGGAAGGTCCTTGACCCCGGGAACTGTATATCTGACGATCTCCACGGATGCATGCTTTTTTATCTCGCGGATCGCAGCCTTTGCCATATCATATCTGGCGAATGTGGTGTCTGCTATCCCGATACGTTTCATGCGGATACCTCGACGCTATCGTTAGCCGGCGTAACAGCTTTCGATATTCAGGAGCGATCTTCCAGATGGATATGAAGTTTTGGATGTGGATTATACCACACCTCTGACTTCTAGAAGCAGTAGGACTTATTGCCTCTAAATCGCGAAAGATGCTGGGACGATCGCCAGCAAAGAAGGTCTGAATCTCAATGTTTCGGCAGGAGAACCGCGTTTACCACGCCATCCTGTCCGGGTCTGCTCATCACCCTGGCCTCACCGATCTCCGTCCGTATGATAGCACCCTTTGTGATTATGTTCCTTCTCACATAATGCCTGTTAGCTGGGTTCTCGACAACCGTCTCTATCTTCACGAGCTTGGACTCGCCCGTGAGGGGGTCAGAGACATTGGCCATATCGGCTCTCAGCAGGCGGAGCTTGATATTGCCGCCACGTGCCCTGATCTTCTTGATTCTGGTTTCGCCGATAAGCGTCTCAGCTGGCTCTCTGCCAAGCTCATACTTGCGTTTTCCTCTGGCTGGAACCAGCCTGCCTCCAGTGGGCTTCCTAATCGACTTTCCTTGCCATCTCATAACCGATAACCTCCGTCCCTCTTCTATAAATCCTTATTTAGAGTTTGCGGCTAGTGCGCCGTATTGGAGTCTGAATGTCTTGGCCTTATAAAACCATCCTCTGGATCCAGGCCTAAACGAAGCCACGCCTCGTGTTATCTCTGGGTATTCTGAGTATGCAAGCTTGAGATGTTAATGCACTCGTATACTTGAAATCAGCAGTATTCAGACTCGCGTGACCTCCTCTCCGGCCTGAAGACCGGAGTTCCTGCCGCCCCTGCTCACATATCTCTATAAGTCTGAGCCGGAAGTTTAATATCTAGCTCTGCATCGATCTCGGCTTATGATCATCCACTGGGCAGATGTGATTGCAGAGAGGCTCGAAGATCTTGGCCCACATACGCTGGCCACAGGCATAACCCCCTCCGGGCCAGTACATATCGGCAATCTGCGCGAGGTTATGACCGCGGATGCTGTCTACAGAGCACTTATTGATAGAGATGTCGAGGCTAGGCTGATATACATCGCGGATACCTACGATCGATTACGAAGGCTCTATCCCTTCCTGGACGAGAGCTTCAAGGAGCACGTTGGAAAGCCTCTGTCCGAGATTCCATGCCCCAATGGATGCTGCAAGAGCTACTCTGAGCATTTCCTCCAGCCGTTTCTCAGATCGATGGAGCAGCTTGATATAAAACCAGAGATATACAGAGCAGATCTCCTCTACAAAGAGGGGGTTTATCTAGAGGCCATCAAAACCGCGTTGGTGAAAAGAGATGAGATCGCCAGGATACTCAAAGAGGTCTCGGGAAGAGAGGTCGCGCCAACTTGGAGCCCGTTCGATCCCATCTGCAGGGATTGTGGCAGGATGAACACCACACGCGTTACCGGATTCGATCTCGATGCTGAAAGAGTTGATTATGTCTGTGAATGCGGCTCCTCAGGAAGCGTCAGCATGCGCGGCGGCGGCAAGCTCGTCTGGCGTGTTGACTGGCCTGCTCGATGGCATATATTCAAGGTGACAGTCGAGCCCTTCGGGAAGGACCACGCGACCGCGGGCGGATCTTACGATACGGGAAAGAGGATCAGCGAGGAGATTTATGGATATCCCGCTCCATATCCGGTCGTTTACGAATGGATACATCTCAAGGGCAAGGGTGCGATGCACAGCTCGACGGGGCTCGTGGTCACAGTCCAGGAGATGCTGGATGTTGTTCCGCCAGAGGTTCTGCGCTATCTCATAATCAGAAGCAAGCCGGAGAAGCACATAGAGTTCGATCCTGGACTTCCGCTTCTGACCCTCGTGGATGAATACGATCAAAGAAAGGGCGATGCGAGGGCGCTTGAACTCGCCTCTATCAGACACAGCCAGCCGTTCAACATACCCTTCAGGCATATGGTGACTGCGGTTCAGATAGCGCGGGATGATGATGAGCTTCTCATAAAAGTTCTTGAGAGAAGCGGCTACGATACGTCACGCAGGGATGAGATCCTCGCGCGTGCCCGAAATGTGAAGATCTGGCTTGAGAGATACGCGCCGCCCTTCGTCAAGTTCGAGGTTAAGGAATCTCTGCCTCAAGCTATCAAGAATACATCGCCAGAGGAGAGAAAGGGCCTGGGCCTGCTCGCTGAGCGGATCGAGGGCAAAAGCGCGCAGGAGATCCATGATGAGATATACGCTGTAGCAAGCGAGCTCGGCCTCGATCCCAAGAAGTTCTTCCAGGCTGTTTATCTCGCCTTCTTGGGAGAGCGTGAGGGGCCCAAGGCCGGCTGGTTCCTGGCAAGCCTAGAGCGCGATTTCGTTAAGCAGAGGCTTATCGAGGCGGCCAAGGCATAAAACGCCTCTGAACCATTTTTCATTCCCGTGGCTGAGCTGTTGGCCGTGAATGTTTTTGATAGCCGGTCGAAGCAGAGAACTGCCCTGTTTCGCCGCCAGGAGCTTAATGCAGATTCTTCTCGCGTGCAGCCATTTCAGAGGAGAGGTACATTCTTCATGCAGATGTATTTGATGTGGCGCTCGTCTCCTCTTCTGATGACTCGAAGTAATCGCATCTTTCTATGCCGCTGAGCTCTATGATAATCGGCGTGCAGGTTCCAGTTTTTATAACCTCAAGTGTGCAATTGAATACCGCCCCTTCTGTTATGTTGTACTTCTCCAGGAACTTGGGGCCGGGATACCAGGAGTTGCAGAGTAGTAGCGTGTTATTGCATCCAAGGCATTTATCTACAATGTCCAAGATTCCCTCCGGCAGCTCATCTTTCGGAATGAATACATACCTGACCTCATATCCGGCATAGCCTGGCCCGCCCAACATAGCCATCTGGCCGACGGATTCATCGCTCTGCAGAATGGAGCAGATCCTGCATGTCCCATTGTAATAATCGTAACTGCACTTACCACCAACCAGCATTTCCGA
>CAZMZV010000010.1:0-36345 GCA_964570975.1 uncultured Methanotrichaceae archaeon
ACATTCATTATATTTATCGAAATATATATCCCATTATTCCCTTAAATAATTATCGGTAAGCCGGAATGGAGGAGGACTTCGCTTTCATCCCCACCCTGAAGGATGGGGACCTCCCGTTCCGTCCTCTCCGCTCCACAAGTTAAAGTGGCCGGAGAGGCTGTTTATATTAAGAGACGCAAGGGATGATATGCCCATGAAGGTTAAACCATTGGAGAGAGAGGATTTTGAAGGCCACTTTGAAGAGAAGATCCTGGAGAGGGGATGGAAGTACTTCGAGGAGGGCCGGGTCGCTGACCCGATACTCATAGATGGCGTTGTCCGGGTGAAGGTTCATGGGAGCAGGAGCTACAGCGTCGAGGTCGACCGGGGAAGGATGATCTTTCACTGCTCCTGCCCGTATTTCGACACCTACGGCAACTGTAAACATCTGGCAGCCCTCCTCTACAGGCTCGCCAACGATCCCGAGGTCGAGTCTCTCGACGAGACGGTCAGCCTCCTCGAGAAGAAGTCCAAGAAGGAACTCGTCATCCTCTTAGAGGGCATTATGCGTGCAGAGCCGAAGTTCAGACATCTCCTGACGGGAGACGTCGGATCTCTCGATAGAGAGAGGTCCGGTTGCTGAGAGACGGGTTTCTTGAGGCGGACAGCGAACTCTTCATCGAGAAGATACCCTCCCTTAGGCGGCTTTTTATGCTCTTTGAGAAGCCCGAATCCCTTAAGCTTTTGAAAATCTCTTCCTCGAGCTCTACCATATGTACGACGACTTCGGCGGCGTCGATTTTCTGGAGGACGAGATGCGAGTGATAGTGGAGACGATCGCGCTCGAGCTGGAGGATGTGGACGAGACGGATCGCGAGAAGGTGATGAGAGATAGCCGGCGGATTTACAATAAGGGCGATTCGTCCATCACGAGCTACATCTGCGAGCCTCTGGAGAAGTATCTGTAACTGGAGAGATTCTGGCTGCGGAGACAGCATTTTTGTATAAAATAAGATCCCCTCAGGCCTGTTTTCGTTCCCCTGGGTGACCGTTAGGCCGTGAAGGTTTGGTGCCAAAATGCCTCCGAACCACTTCCATCCACATTAATGACCTCTGGTCGTGAAGGTTTTTGATACGCGCTCGCTGAAGCACGCAGCGCAGGTCATATCACAGGTGTGAATGGAGGCCGTTCTACCACATTCGCATCATCTTTGAATACTGGCGGGCCTCTCCTTATCTTATGGCTTATCGCGGCTCCGCTCTCGCTGACACTCACGGTCTTGCTATCCTCAGGGTTGTATGTGGCGTACCTCTCGATATCTTCGAGGATCTCAGAGATGCTCAGATCACCACCAAACGGTCTCATCAGCGGCCGGTAATCAAAAGCCTCTGTGCTGCCCTTGGGTATCTTGTAGGGCGTTTCACCAATGCCATCTCCATTTATGTCATCTCCCCTGTAATCGCTGTAGTAGTTGCCAACGGTGGTGTTCCAGCAATTGTGAGTCTCGTTATCGTAACCGCTCATGATGTTGTCCAGCAGATTGTTCCTGTAGATCAGGTTGTTGTAGTTCTTGTCGAGTCTGATGCCATGCGTGTTCCTGGATATGTTGTTCCCGCACAGCGCATTCTTTTGGCACTTTTCTGTTATCTCTATGCCGTTGTAGTTGCTGGTGGCCCTGTTTTTCAGAACGAGATTGTAGCTGCTGTTCGACTGTATGCTTATACCGACTCCGAATCCGCTCACGATCTCGCTCCGCCTGTTGTTAACGAGGTCGTTCTCAACTATAGTGTTTTTGTGTGAGTCGGCTATAAGAATGCCGTAATAGTTCAGATCTGCTCGGTTGCCGCTCACATAGCTCTGATTCGTTCCCCATAATACAAGCCCTTCGCTGTTCTTGCTGAGAATGTTATCTGCGACCGTGATATTCTCGCAATTCCTGAAGAACAGGCCAGCATGCGTGTTGTTAATCGCCCTAGATCCGATGACCTTCAGGTTCTTGGAGTTGGATGCATTCAAGCCAGCCTTCTCGCATCCGATCATATTGGAAGATGCTACGATAACATCTGAGGATCTTAGAATCAGAACACCTGTCTTGCAGCTGTAAAATCTCGATCCGTTTATAAGAAGACCATACGAATCCTCCGCGAGCACCCCGACTTCAGCATCTCTCAAGTTGACGTTTTCAAGGGTGATGTTGTCTCCCGCGAGAAGAATGGCGGCATTTGGCAGGTCTAGTCTGAGATAGGCAGCGGAGGTGCTGGATGCGCGAGATGGCCCCTGAAATCGCTCCATGTAGTACTTGAACTTCTCCTCAGACCCTCTCTTAACGCCGACTATCTCGAAACCATTTATAACAACATCATCTGCTTCTATCGTTATCGCTGGCATCTGAACTTCAGAGCGTATGACAGAGCCATTTCCTATTATTGTGAGAGGTTTATCGATCACAAATGGCTTGTAATCGCCGGCCTCCAAGAACAAGGTTTCACCAGGGGATGCTGAGCTTATCACATCCTGAACATCACATCCAGCAGGGACATGTATGGCCCCGCCTGAGTACATCAAAAATAACAACAACACAGCAAATCTTGCGCCTGAGCTAGTGCCTGAAGTGGCGCATGCCCGTGAAGACCATGGCCATACCATGCTCATCAGCCGCCTGGATTACCTCCTTATCCCTTATGGATCCTCCGGGGTGCACAACAGCTGTCGCTCCAGCCTCGTAGACTCTGTCAAGACCATCGCGGAACGGGAAGAAGGAGTCTGTTGCTGCAACAGTCCCTCTCGTATCCAGGCCGTACTCTTGAGCCTTTTCAGCGCCGAACCTCGCTGCGTCCACGCGGCTGACCTGACCGGAGCCTATTCCTATAGTGCGATCCACAGTGGTGTATACTAGCGCGTTGGACTTGACATACTTTGTGACCTTCCACGCGAATCGAAGTGCTCTGGTCTCCTCCGGCGTGGGGGCGCGTTTTGTCACGACCCTCCATTCAAGGATATCCTCTTTATCATAATCCTGAAGCATCATCCCGCCGAATATGCTTCTGAATGCGTAGCCTTTATAGAGCTCATCCCTCCTGGCTAGCATATCCCCTATATCCAGTATTCGTCTGTTGGGTTTGTCGTGCATCAAAAGCTCGAGAGCCTCTGGATCGTATCCTGGAGCGAGAAGAACTTCCACAAAGCTGTCACCGATCGCCTTTGCCGTGGCGAGATCTACAGGCATGTTGAAGCCTATCACACCGCCGAAGGCGGACTTCGGATCGGTGGCAAATGCCCGTCTGTATGCCTCCTCTAGATCCCTTCCGTATGCTACACCGCATGGATTCGCGTGCTTCACGATAACCGCGAGCGGCCTGTTAGTGGGAATGCCATCGTACTCGGATAGGTCTATAAGCATCTCCAGTACGGTTTCTGCATCCACGAAGTTATTGTAGGACATCTCCTTTCCGTTCAGCTTAACCGCCTTGTGCAAACCAAAACCATTAGGTCTCGTATAAAGAGCTGCTTTTTGATGCCAGTTCTCACCATACCTGAGCTCCTGCACCTTCTCAAAGAGGTTCAGCTGATACTTGGGAAAAGACATGCCCGACTGGAGGGATGAGAGCTCAGATGCATCGAAAGATATGCATCTGTAAAGAGCAGAAGCCGCAGCGCTCTTTCTGAGATCCTCTGGTATACTCAAGTCGATCTTTATAGCCTCGAGCATCGAACGATCATCGCATTCAAGAAGATAACCGCCACCATATATCGCAGATCGTATTAAGGATCTTCCATGCTGGCTCAGCACAACACTTTCATCGTAGATGAGGAGCCGTTCAGACCAGTCATCGGGTCCGCTGTTGGGATTCGAAAGGATGAGGATATCTAAGCCAAGCTCCTGGAGCTCGTGAATTATCTGCTTTGCCCGTTCAGAGGCTCCGGCTGGGACTACAACTTGCCTGAGCTTCATGAAACCTTGACCTTCAATGCACCAACTCTATTTTAAGATTGCCCTCGAGAAGCTGTGTTGAACGATGTTCAGAAATCCAACAGCAGAGGGCTAAATCACACGAATTTAAGTTTTGATAAGAATCGATATCTTATGGCCGTATAGTCTCGAATCCTTCAACACCGCATGTCTGACATGCAGAAGCGGTAAAGATCCAACTTTCCGGCCTCAGCGCTTATCCGGACAGGTCCCGCACGTCATCAGAAATCTTTATATATCAGCGAGAAGGAAACGTCCTGTCGGCTCTCTCCGACTTGGAGTATTTAGATGAGGGCATATCAACTGAGGGTGTCTTACATATGAATCTTAGAAGGCCCAATGCCAACGAGGCTACAGGGACGTTCAACCGTTCGAGGGACGTCGTCCCGATGTCTGGCATATGTAGCAGATGTGTGGATGGGTGCAAGGGCGGATGCGAGATTTGGCTCTCGTCCTTCAGGGGCAGGGAGGTTTTATATCCCGGCCCCTTCGGCGAGATAACCGCTGGAGCCGATAAGAACTATCCCGTGGACTATTCGCATCTCAATATACAGGGATATGCGGTTGGCGCCTATGGTCTACCTGAGGGCGTAGAGCCGGATCCGGACACAGCCCTATTCCCCAATGTAAACACCGAGACCGAATACGGCTGGACCAGAAAGGTTAGGATGAAGATCCCCATATTTACAGGCGCTCTAGGATCGACGGAGATCGCCAGGAAGAACTGGGAGCATTTCGCAATCGGTGCAGCCATCTCTGGCATAACGCTGGTATGCGGTGAAAACGTCTGCGGCGTAGATCCAGACTTGGTTCTGGGCAGCGATAAAAAGGTCAAAAAATCTCCTGAGATGGATCGCAGAATAGAGACATACAGGAGGTTCCATGAGGGATACGGCGAGATTCTTGTCCAGATGAACGTCGAGGATACCCGGCTGGGTGTGGCAGAATATGTTTCGTCTAAACACAATCTCGAGACTATAGAGCTGAAGTGGGGGCAGGGCGCTAAGTGCATCGGCGGCGAGATAAGGGTTCCGTCTCTGGAGAGGGCTCTGGTGCTCAAGAGGAGAGGATATGTGGTACAGCCAGACCCGGAGGATCCCGCTATCCAGTCAGCCTATAAAGAAGGTGGTATCAAGGAGTTCGAGCGCCACTCGCGTCTCGGCTTTGTGACAAAAGAGGGCTTCCTGCGAGAGGTTGATCGCCTGAGAGACTTGGGATTCAAGCGTATAACACTGAAGACAGGAGCCTACTCGATGGTAGAGCTGGCAATGGCGATAAGATTCGGCGCAGAGGCACATCTGGATCTGCTTACGATAGACGGAGCCCCAGGCGGAACTGGGATGAGCCCGTGGCCCATGATGAACGAATGGGGAATTCCGACCTTCTATCTCGAGGCTCTCGCCTACGAGTTCTGCGAGCGTCTATCAAAAAGAGGTATGCGCGTTCCAGATATAGCGATGGCCGGCGGATTCTCCACAGAGGATGGGGTCTTCAAGGCGATTGCAATGGGTAGTCCATATGTCAAGGCTGTGTGTATGGGTAGAGCGCTGATGATCCCAGGCATGGTCGGGAAGAACATACAGAAGTGGCTGGAGGCAGGAGATCTTCCGAAGACCATCGCGAAGTATGGCCAGAGGCCTGAGGAGATCTTCGTGAGCTATGAAGAGCTGAAAGCCAAGTACGGAGATGATATAAAGAGCATACCTCTTGGTGCAGTCGCCATATACACCTACTGCCAGAAGTTCAAGACAGGACTACAGCAACTGATGGCTGGCTCGAGGAACTTCACCATCTCATCTATATCCAGAGACGACCTTATGGCCCTGACAGAGGATGCCGCCAAGATCTCAGGCATACCCTATGTCATGGATGCATACAGAGATGAGGCTGAAGAGATACTGGAGTGGGTAGGAGAGTGAGAGCTCTCCAATTTTTATGGAATCTGGAGGACAGGGTGACTTATCCACACCCTCTCAACCCACAGATATATAGCAGCTAGTGTACCATACATTGATTTCAATAGAGATATCTAGGAAGAACCGATTTGGAGGTCCAACCTTATTTTTCAAAACTTGTGTTATGGTTCACTAGGTTTTATGCCTGATCTTCAAGGCTCATAGAGGTCCTAGCGTCGTATCTAGCTAGGTAGGCCATCTCTCACCTAGAATATGATGGTATAGTTGCTATCTTTTCTGCTATCCCACTTTTCCACTGATTTTCTAGTTTAAACATGAATCCCCAATTGGGGTGTATGGTGCTGTGGCGTGTCGATCGCTGTCGTCGATGGTGATAGATGATCGAGCAGAAGAACTTCGTACATACTCGGACTGTGGAGAAGAGGCTATGCAGGTGTTGAAATAACCGTATAGATGAAACCCGTGACCCCATCTTAAGCACGGAAGAGATATTCATTTAGGCAGCTGGAAGTCATCTAGATGGAGTCTACATGAGATGTAGATGAAACATAAGGATTTAAAGCGCTCCTGCAAAATGTTCTTTGGGGCGGGGAAAGAGAGTGGGGTTATCCAAGCGTCCTCCATACCTCCTGGAAAGCGCGGGGGAGGCACCCTCCCCTCCCTCGCGAGATCTCCTATCTGGTTCTTTTCTGTATGATTCCGCTGGATCCAACTCTGAAGCTTCCATGAAGCGTCGTTATAACCTCAGATCCTCTGGAGAGATATCTCAAATCCGCCATGCCATCGATATCCCCTGAGCTCTTAATAGTAGTTCTCGTGCTCCTCACGGTTCCGGTGCTGCTAAGATTTATAAAATTACCGTAATATCTCTCGCGCATGTAGCTTGCAAGCTTCTGGTTCTCACAGCGCCACCTCAAACCCCATGTGCTGTTGTACTCGATGGTTCTTGCGGTGAGGTTTAATATTACGGGCGAGCTGATCGCGGTGGATTCGCTCTGGAAAATTATAGATGAAGTCGAATAAGCAGTGTCCTCAGATGATTCATAGCTTCCAGATCCATGGGCGTCATACTCCAATATAAATCCCGAAAGAGATCTCACCTTTGTAGTGGCAGATGCACTGCGGTTCAGCCCCCCGCCCCCAATCTGGACCGTGTTTGTGACGAAATAGGCGTCCCTCTCGGTCGAGAGCTTCCTGTGGACAGATGCGTATCCGACACCTTTTACGTTCCCATCGATCGAAGCGGTACACGACCCCCTGAGTGTCTTCACCTTGACGACGATCTGCCCATGCTCGCCGGGCCTCAGCCCCCTTATGGTCCAGACGTTTGTCGTTCCCGGATCTGGCGGTGGATACGCCTCCAGAAACAGGGTTCTCTGGTCGTAGAATTCCCGTATAACAATATCCGCGGGGACATCAAGATTGTTGCCGAAGGTTATCATGTATGTGATTGTGCTTCCAGGGCTAACGCTGCTCTGCTTTGCCTTCTTCAGAGGCTCCCGCTCCAGAGGCTCGAAGCTTATGACATCCCCGCCAATTCTTACGTAGTCCACATAGCATGAGACGCCATCATCTTTTGTGGCGCCTTTAAGTCTTATGTATATCTTCACCACATCCATTCCGCTTAGGCGTTCTAGGGCAGCTGACCAGCTGAGATCATTTCCCTTCTTGCCAGCATCCTTGCTCTTTATGCTCAGTTTGGAGCGAAACGCATTGAACTCGCGCCAGCCATTTGAATTTTCGTTCGTGTCATACCATCTTCCATCGTTCCAGGATGCTAGATTGATCAGAATGCTCGCATCATTCTGATTGCTAGTGCTTGATTTTCCATCACCATCGCCATCGAGCATGATCTCAACCTCCACGGACCCCCTCTTTGAGGCCGGGTGGAGCCACAGATCCAGCTTTTCGAGATCGTCTATCAGCATGGGGTTGATGGAGATCGGCACGCTCTTCGACGAACCGCCTGGATAGACACTGAGGCGTGCGGAATGCGTTCCGTGATAGCCCATACCTGAGATCTCGGCAGAGCTCTTTTTCGACCTGGTGATGCTGTAGTCCGCGTCTGTTATAGCGCTTGCAGCACTAATCAACAGCAATAACATAACAACGGGTACCAATCTCATGACTACTACTACCACTAAGAGGTACTAAAATAATTCGCTTCAATTTATTAATTAATTTCCAAATATTTCCTCTGACTCTATATCACTATTACTAACAACAGTGGGGTATACATCAATCCAATATTAGCTCTACGTGAAGAATAGGGATTTAAACCGCTGATAGATATCGATCTCATGCGGGTTGGGGCGTGGGGGATTCTCGCCGGGCGGGGCCCATTATGGGCCCCATAACCCGCAAAGGTGATCATATGAAATATGTTCCAATTGTGCTTGGGCTATTGATAATGGTTCCGCTCGCCTCCGCTTATTATGGAGGTAACAGTGTAAGCCAATCGATAGATATGTCAGCTAGCGGCGGCTCTGTGAGCCAGAGCGCCTCGAATTCAGCCCTTGTGATCGGCAATAACAACAAATTGGACCAAAGCATAAGCCAGAGCGCATCTGGCAATCTCATATCGCAGAGCGCGGCCAATGCAGCTGTTGTTATAGGCAATGGCAACACTGTGGGGCAGAAGACAACTCAGCAGGCGAATGGCAATACCATATCCCAGAGTGCGGCGAATGCAGTTGCTGTAGTGGGCGATATGAACACGGTCAACCAGCTCGTCTCCCAGAGCGCCACTGGAAATGAGATATATCAGAGCGGCTGGAACACGGCTACAATAGTGGGCAACGGTAATTCTCTGGATCAAAGGGTTGTACAGACGATAACAATGCTGCCTGCACATGTGGATCCAAGCCAGACGATGAGCAACTCCGCGTACATCATGGGCAGCTACAACACGGTGAATCAGGGTATCTATGGCACAATCCTCGCAGGCACGAACAACGCACCGATCTACCAATCGGGTAGTAACTACATACAGACCACCGATCCCACGGGCAACAGCTACAGCCAGAGGATGAGGTTCTTCGTCAGGGCAGGCCCGCGGGCACCCGTCTCGCAGTCAGGCCAGAACGAGATTCGCCTCGGACCATTTTGAGGTCCGCAGGCCATCTATTTTATAGAGATGGGGGAGTAGAGTAGCAAAGACTCCGGTCTTCAGGTTGGAGAGAAAGTCGCTTCTCTGGGGTTGTGTAAAGCCCTCTGCTTCCTGCCGGAGAGGAGAACGCTCTTACAGATCCAGACTCTGAAAGACACAGCAGAGATATACTAGTTGTATACATTCAGCATGAATATGCTTGATTCTATGGAGCCGGTGATAGATCGAGAGGGCAACAAAAGCATCATAGAGATAAAGGATTTGACGAAGATCTACAAAGACGGGGTGGAAGTCGTAGCGCTGGATCATGTAAACCTCACGATAAAAGAGGGCGAGTTTTTGGCAATAGTGGGGCCGAGCGGCTCCGGCAAGTCGACGCTTCTCAATATGATAGGATTGCTCGATACTCCCACAAGCGGAACGATACTCCTGAAGGGGATTGATGTAACAAAGATAAGCTCGAATGAGCGCGCTCGGCTCAGGAACAGGGAATTGGGCTTTGTATTCCAGTACCACTACCTTCTTCCGGAGTTCACAGCTGTTGAAAATGTCATGATGCCCATGCTCATAGCGGGAGTCGATAGAAGAGAAGCGAAAGAGCGCGCAGTCGCTCTTCTGAGAGATGTTGGCCTCGGCGACCGTCTCAACAACAGACCGAGCCAGCTGAGTGGCGGACAGAACCAGAGGGTCGCGGTCGCAAGAGCGCTGGCAAACAGACCCTCCATTGTCATCGGTGATGAGCTCACCGGTAATCTCGATACAAAGACATCGCGCATGATATACGATCTGCTCAGGGATCTGAACAAGAGAATCAACCAGACGTTCATTCTTGTCACCCATGACATGGAGATGGCGGAGAAAACAGATCGCATCTTAAGACTGGTGGATGGCCGAATTGTATGCGAATTGAGAAGAGTCGGCGATCGCTTCGTGAGCAGCGAGATCTGTGCAGTTGATGGGAGAGAGACTTGAATATGAAGCTGCGTGGGCCATCGCAGAAAATCGATACGAAGAGATTTGATGTAAAAGCACTGATAGAGGCAATGCTCTTCGCGGCAGGGCGGCCGTTATCTGTGGATGAGCTCTCAGGCCTCTCAGGTCTCGGAGCCCATGAGGTGCGTGCTGCTGCAGAGGAACTCGTAAATGAATATGCAGTTCGAAGGGGCGGTATCGAGGTAAGAGCCGTTGGCGACACTTTTGTGATGCAAGTGAGAGGAGATCTCTCTACAGCCGTCACACTTGTGGCCCCCAGAGAGCTTGAACCATCGGTGATAAGAACTCTTGCTGTAATCGCATACAGACAGCCGATAACACTGAGCGATCTTGCCAAGATTCGTGGAAACAAATGCTATGAGCATGTCAGGATGCTGGAGGGTATAGGGCTGATAAGCGCGCAGAAGAAAGGCAGAACAAAGGAGCTCAGGACCACTAAAGGCTTCGCCGAGTACTTCGGCCTCGAGTCTGAGAGGCCTGAGTATCTGAAGGAGATAATATCCAAGCGACGGCATCTCGTCGGTGTAACGCCCATGTACGAAAGCCTCGCCAGGCGTCTTGGTATCGACTACGTGGTGTTGAATCCGTATGATCCAGGGGAGAGCGATATTGCTCGTCTCGGGGAGATCGAGCTCTTGCTCGCGTCTCCTGGATATATGGATAGGATAAGAGAACACTACGCTGGAGATATCGTCGAAGTCGGCGCATCCACTCTATCGAGGCTTAAGGAGAGCGTTGAGAGACTGGAAGAGAGGCTTGGAGATGCTCAAGGAATAGAGCCTCTGATCAAGGAGATAGACGCTCTTCTCAGGAGATACAGGGAGGTGGCCAAGACTCTAAAACCCATTAAGCCTCTTACGCAGATAGCGAGAGAGATCGCGGATGATCTCCATCTCGAGATCTCAGAGAATGGGGTAACCGCGGCATCTGATTACACCGGTGTGAGGGCGGATATCATAATACCCACACACCAGGATTACTCCATGGATATAATCGAGCGGATAAAACAGAGGTATGACGCTGTTTTAAAAGGCCTCAGCCCCTGAGAGCCTGAGAACCTGAGATTCGCTTTGCGATCTGGTAGCATTTATCGCATAGAGCAAAAGGGCGGTTCTCAACCCCATTCGAATCTCTGGCCAGGCACATCAGACATCTTTCCGAGCAGTGGTCCAGCCCTAGAATGTGTCCGATCTCGTGCATCACCACGTTCATACCTCCTCTTCTCGATAGCCCTGAGATTGTGGCGATGGCGCATCTACCGGCACTACATCCGAAGACGGTTCCAACATCTCTGAGAAAGAGATCGACATCAACCACCCAGATTGTGGGATGTGCACCGGCCATTCTCAACAATCTGCTGAGCATCTCAGCAGCATCTCTTCCTGCGCAGGGGTCCTGTGGCGGCTTCAGGAACTCAAGCTCAAGATTCAACTCGTGAAATGATATGGCGAAGAATGACTCGAAGGCCATTCTATCGAGATCATCGCTGCAAAAGACCCTTACTCTCATCGGACTCAAGCATTTTCTCTATTCTTGTGGCTATGGCATCCAGCGATCTCAGAGCTGGAGTGTCTCCAACATATCCAACCTCAAATCTGCTCAGCTCGGTGTCAAGGGGTATCGAGCCGAGAAAATTCAGTTCCATCTCCCTTGCAGCAATCTCTCCCCTGCCAGCGCCAAATGCATCGATTCTCTTGCCGCAGTGAGGGCATACCAGACCGCTCATGTTCTCGATCAATCCGATGATGGGGACGTTCATCTTTCTGAAGAGATCGACGAACTTCGTCACATCCAGAATGGATACCTCCTGCGGGGTTGTGACCACCACAACACCGGAGAGATCCGGAATCAGCTGAGCCAGACTTATCGGCTCGTCGCTTGTTCCGGGCGGGAGATCCACGATCAGGTAGTCCAGCTCGCCCCAGTCCACCTCTGTGAGGAACTGCTTTATCGCGGCCATCTTCAATGGGCCACGCCAGGCGACTGCTGTATTACTTGCAGGAAGTATAAGCGCCATGGAGACTACCTTTATTCCATCCACAACCGCTGGACGTATACCCTTAGGCCCAACAGTCAGCCTATCCTCCTCTATTCCGAGCAGTTTTGGCACATCCGGTCCCGTTATATCAGCATCCAGTATCCCTACCCTGTAGCCATGCCTCGATAGCATGAGGGCCAGGTAGACGGCTACTGTGCTTTTGCCCACACCTCCCTTACCGCTTCCAACGAGTATCTTTCTTCGTATATTTTTCAGAGGATCTTCTTTATAATCAGCGCAGGATTCGCGCGCTTCGCATTTATCACAAACCTTGTCGCATTGCTCTTTAACCATCTTTACCATCCCTCATGAAAGTGACTTTCTTTTCGGCTGAAAACCCACGTTTTACTCTAGACCATGCTGTTTCTGTGATTTCTCAAACTTACCTCGGTGATGATCGAGACGTCTCAAAATAAAGTTTGCCTTCTCGGATGCTACGGCGGATACGATCCCTATCCTCCAGGATCTTGAGATATTTTATAGCATCCTCTGAATCAAGATCGAATGCATCCTGGAGCTCCTCGAGCGTCATTGGTCGCTGGAGGCACTCCACAATCTGCTCCTCGATATCCTTAGGGATCCTCCAGTCCCAGTCGGGAATGATCTCTGCGCCATTGAATATCCTAAGCATCTCAAACATCTCTTTCCTGCTTAGTGGCATCACAGGCTCCGCCGGAGGCCTGACAACGGTGTTGAGCTGAATCCTGTCTGGCTCGATCTCCTCCGCTGCCATTGCTATCACCGGCGCTTCTCTCTCGTTGAGGTCCTTCACCAGCATGACCTCCAGCCAGATCTCACCACCGAACTCAGCTCTGAATGCCTTCAGCCCATCGATTATGTCCTCTATTCTTAAGCCTTTGACCGGCCTGTTTATCCTCTCAAACATCTCCTGGCTCGCGGCATCCAAAGATGGGAGAACCAGATCCGCCTGAGCGATCTCATCTCTTACCTGCTTTTCCATGAGAAGGCTGCTGTTTGTTATAACTGCTATCGGCCTGTCGATATGCTTTCTCGCAGCCCTTATGATATCCCCCAGACGGGAGTGCAATGTGGGCTCGCCCGAGCCGGCGAATGTGAGGTAATCAAAATCGATATCCGAGATTCTAGCGATATCCTGTCTAACTGCTTCCTCAGGGACGTATCGATCCCCTCTCATAGTCAGACATGTTGTAGAGCCGATCTCGCAGTAGCAGCAATCCATGCTGCATGTCTTTAGAGGCAGCAAGTCCACGCCCATGGAGAGACCCAGTCTGCGGGAGAGAACCGGTCCGAAGGTGTATCGCATTATCAAACAATGATGAGTGCATTGTATCTATGTTTTTTGCTGTCTTAAGCGCCTTTTCTTGTATTCGCTCGAATTGTCCCGAGAAGATGAGTTGGTATGATATGCTCTGTAGCTGTTTATGAAGAGTTGGGTGCATGCGCTGTGTTGAATTATTCGAGGCATGCAGACACAAGATATCTATCATTATCAAATTTTTAATTCGTATGAATCGGTCCTTTGCTATTGGATTTCTGAACATTATTCAACACAGCAGGTGCAGGGGCAGCGAATACCCGCGACTTTATTGAAGGCAGCGAGCCCGCCAGCTATGCCAAAAGCTTTGATGGATCGAGCCCAGGAACGTCTGTATTGTGGATTAAATTATAAGATCTTTAATTTAATTAAAACAGCAAGCAAAAAATTTAAATGAATCCGCAGGACTTACTCCTCGACTGCGGGATATGTAAACGTGGAGATCTCTTTGCCCTCTGGATCGATAAGTGTGACGTTGCCTGTCTCGGCGAATGCGATTGTCGTGTTCAGGTAGAACTCAGTCTCTGTGTCCTCGCCTGCGCCCAAGAATAGCATTACTGAGCTAGCGGGCTGAACCTCGATCGCGCTCAGGACTATGGGCTCGTTCTCATCGATCTTCAGCGTGTAGTTCTCAAGACTTACTACTTCCTCTCCATCGTTGGCTATCTCAACATAGCCCTCCTCGAGGTTCACATCTGCAATATACAGCGGGGAAACCGCAATTGTGACGTTCTCCGCAGTTACATTCTCTGCTGTTACATCCTCCTCTGTAGCGGCCTCCTCTGCATATGCCGCACCTGCAAATAGCAGAGCTAGCATAAGCGCATAAGCTACAATTTTCATATAACTCCTCCTTGCTTTTTGGTTGGATTGCAATCATCGTATCTCAGATTTAAATCTTTTTCTAAGATTGTCGGGACCTGTCCGGATAAGCGCCGAGACCGGAAATTTTGACATTCTCCTCTTCTGCATGGTCAGAAACACTTAATCCTTCTTCGGACAGGTCCCAATAGAGCCTTGTAGCTAGCTCTACAACCAGGCGTTAGCGATAGAAAGAATGCCTACGGATCTGAAGGCATCATCAGAAGCCAATCAGGATCGAGATGCTGCGAGATATTCACGCAAATTTTGCGTTTCGCATCTTATCGGTTCTCGCCAAGCAGCCTATTTTTGGACCTTTGTGGTGAGGAGGCTCAAAAACCTCGGCGGTATAGGCTCGGAGATGACCATGTTCTCGTTCACCTTCATCATCTTCACGCCAGCGCTCTGGGCTCCAGCTGCATCGATCATGATGATCTTTGGATTGCTCGTCCTGAACGTGCCGACCTCCCAGGCCTTCTCGGGGTTCGTGCTCAGATGAACGTATCTCTGTGTAGCGGACTTCAGGCCGACCTCCAGTAATCTCTCCGCCTCCTCCTCCGCGGTTCCATAGTACAGCTTGGGCAGATCATTTGCGGGGTAGTCGAGGTCCACATCTACAGAATGCCCATATCTGGCTCTTATCCTCCTCCCGTTGATCTCATATCTGCCCTTCGGATCGGATTCGACCAGCGCTAGGATTATTCTCTCATTTGCCCATCTGTATCTGGTCCTGATAGCATCAACAAGTATGGGAATCTCAACCCAACCCTGGGGGCTCATTGCCAGTCCCAGATCATCAGGGAAGTGGCGCAGCGCTCCTGCAAGCAACCTTCCCAGCTTCTCGGTCCTGACCTCATCGAGAATAAGCTTTCCCTCGTCTCCGCACCTGCATGCATCCCCTCTGAACAATCCGTGTTGTGGGCATCTCCTGATCGCGTGCTCCAAAGCCATTGATAACCTGGACCTCCTTGCAAAGCTTTAAACAGCAGTATCGACCCCGCAAAGGTATGCAATCCATCCAATTAGCCTCTCGAAGATGGCCTGATGTATAGATTTATCGGTCTACCTCTTAATAAGCGAGCGCGGGGAAAATATATGTTAAGCAGCTATTTAATTGCTCTTATCCTCATTCGGGGACCTGTCCGAATATGTGCTTAGGCCAGAAATTTGGACCTTTGCAGCTTCCACATGTCAGAAACACCTAATCCTTCTTCGGAGAGGTCCTCTATATACGCCGATAAATTTATCAAGGGGTGTTGGGAAGTTAAGTGAACCTATATCAAAGGTGAAAAGATATGAACGCGTGGGATCGCTTTATCGGGTAGAATAACGTTTCTCGATACAACTCTGCGCGATGGCGAGCAGACACCTGGAGTCTCCCTGTGCGCTGAGGACAAGCTCCTCATCGCGAGGCTGCTGGATGACCTGGGCGTCGGGGTGATAGAGGCCGGCTCTGCCATTACATCTGATGGAGAGCGCAGCTCGATACGTGCCATAGCGTCTGCAGGTCTGAACGCGGAGATATGCTCTTTTGCTCGGGCAAATCGGAATGATATCGACGCGGCGCTTGATTGTGATGTCGACTCCATACATCTTGTGGTTCCCGTCTCCGATCTCCACATCGAACGAAAGCTGAGATCGGATAGGGACTCAGTCCTGAGAATGGCGGTCGAGGCCACTGAGTATGCGAAGTCGCATGGGCTGATCGTTGAGTTCAGCGGGGAGGATGCGAGCAGAGCAGATCTCGATTACCTGATATCTCTCTACAGAGCTGCCATCGATGCCGGAGCCGACAGGTTATGCTTCTGTGATACTGTCGGGGTGCTTCTGCCTGAGAGAACAGCCGAGATCTTCCGGCGCCTCTCACCATTGGGGCCTGTTAGCATTCACTGCCACAACGACTTCGGAATGGCCACCGCGAATACAATAGCTGCCCTTGGAAATGGCGCCGCAGCTGCACATGTCACCATTAATGGCATCGGCGAGCGTGCCGGCAATGCGAGCCTGGAAGAGGTCGTGATGGTCCTGGAGAACCTTTATGGAATTAAGACAGGTATAAAGTGCAACCTTTTATATCAGGTATCAAGAATGATCTCCAAGAAGACGGGCATACCCGTGGCACCCAACAAGGCCATAGTCGGTGAGAACGCATTCACCCACGAAGCCGGCATACATGTTCATGGACTGATGGCGGACACATCCACTTACGAGCCCATGCATCCGGAGCAGGTGGGCAGGAAGAGGCGGATAGTTCTCGGAAAGATGTCTGGAAAGGCTGCAGTCGAGCTGGCGCTCAGGGAGTTCGGGATCTCTGTCAACGAGGAGCAACTCGCCGAGATAGTCAAGCGCGTCAAGGAGCTGGGCGACAAGGGAAAGAGGGTATCGGACGCCGACCTTCAGTCCATAACCGATACTGTGCTGGCAAGAGAGCTCAAACCCAGGGTGCTTCTTGAAGAGTTAACAGTTGTCAGCGGAAACAAAGTGACACCTACAGCGAGCGTGAAGCTGATCCTCGACGGGAGAGAGACTCTGGAGGCCGGCGCCGGCGTCGGGCCGGTGGATGCCGCGGTCAATGCAGTCAGGAGAGCGATCTCGGGCGTAACAGATATTCGCCTTGAAGAGTACCATGTAGATGCCATAACAGGCGGGACAAACGCGCTGGTTGAGGTATGGGTGACAATGGCAATAGGGGATAGAAGTATAACGGCCAGGGGCGCCGGGGCCGATATAATAATGGCCTCGGTCGAGGCTGTTCTGGAAGGCATCAACAGGCTGATGCTTTTGGAGGATAGATGATGGTCAGAATGACAGGAGCAGAGGCGATACTCGAGTGTCTCAGGCGGGAAGGCGTAGAGGTTATATTCGGCCTGCCCGGTGGAGTACTCCTTCCGCTTTACGATGCTATATACAACTCGGATCTGAGACACATACTGGTCAGGCATGAACAGGCTGCTGCGCATGCAGCTGATGGATACGCTAGGGCCACTGGGAAGGTAGGCGTATGCCTGGCCACCTCTGGTCCTGGCGCGACCAATCTCGTGACGGGCATAGCGACCGCCTACATGGACTCGGTGCCCATTGTAGCTATGACAGGACAGGTCAATACGAATCTCATCGGAAAAGATGCGTTTCAGGAGGCGGACATCACGGGCATAACCATGCCCATCACAAAACACAACTACCTGATAAAAAGCTCCAAAGATATACCGCGGGTCTTCAGAGAGGCGTTCCACATAGCGAGAACCGGCAGGCCTGGTCCGGTGCTGATCGATCTTCCGAGGGACATCACCGTGGATGAGCTTGATTTCTATTATCCGGAGATCAATCTCCCCGGCTACAACCCCTCCACAAAGGTCCATCAGCTTCAGATAAGAAAGGCGGCAGAGGCACTTATGGCTGCCGAGCGGCCTGTGATTTACGCTGGTGGAGGTGTGAGGTACTCGAATGCGCATGAGGAGCTATTTCAGCTTGCCGTCACGATAAATGCGCCGGTCACAACGACACTGATGGGCCTGGGTTGCTTCCCGGAGGATCATCCACTCTCTCTGGGGATGCTTGGAATGCATGGAACCAAGTATGCAAATCTGGCTGTTCAGGAGGCCGATGTTCTCCTGGCGGTTGGAGCGCGGTTCGACGATCGCGTCACTGGGAAGATAGCAAGCTTTGCGCCAAAGGCCAGGATAATACATATCGATATAGATCCGGCCGAGATCGGAAAGAACGTGAGGGTGGACATTCCGGTCGTGGGTGATGCAAAGAACGCTCTCACCGAGCTGTTGAAGTTCGTTCAACAGAAGCCATGGAGCGCCTGGAACGATAAGATCTCAGCGTGGAAGAATGAATATCCTCTGAGATACAGAATGGACGAGAACGTGATAAAGCCACAGTATGTTGTGGAGAAGATCTACGAGTTATGCCCCGATGCCATAATAGTCACTGAGGTCGGGCAGAATCAGATGTGGGCAGCGCAGTTCTTCAAACACAAAGATCCAAGGAAGTTCATAACATCTGGTGGTCTTGGCACGATGGGATACGGTTTCCCGGCAGCTATAGGCGCCAAGGTCGGCAGGCCTGAATGTGAGGTCATAGATGTTGCTGGCGATGGGAGCTTCCAGATGAATATACAGGAGCTTGCTACTGCGGTGGTCAATGATATACCAGTCAAGATAGCGATACTCAACAATGGCGTGCTTGGCATGGTCAGACAGTGGCAGTCGCTCTTCTTCGGAAAGAGGTACTCGCATACCACGCTTGGCGATGTTCCGGATTTCGTCAAGGTCGCGGAGGCATATGGAGCCCTCGGTCTGAGGGCCACAAAGCCGTCAGAGGTCGAGGGTGTACTTAAAGAAGGGCTTGCATCCGACAGGCCAACGGTCATGGATTTCATAGTCCATAGAGATGAGAAGGTCTCGCCCATGGTGCCGGCGGGAGCATCACTTAGCGAGATACTGGAGCTGGAGTCATGAAGCACACCATCGCAGTCATAGTTGAGAACAAGCCAGGGGTCCTCACCAGGATCTCCGGGCTTTTCAGCAGGAGGGGCTTCAACATCGATAGCCTCTCTGTAGGTGCTACGGACAATCCAGCCTACTCCAGAATGACCATCGCAGTGGAGGGCGATGATGTCGTTCTCGAGCAGGTGGTGAAGCAGCTCAGCAAGCTTATAAATGTCATAAGGGTGAGCAGGCTCGATCCAGAGGAGTCGGTCGAGCGCGAACTTGCCATAATAAAGGTCAGCGCGAACAAGGATACGAGATCGGAGATAATGCAGATCGTATCTGTGTTCAGGGCTAGAATAATCGATGTCTCTCCGAGATCTCTGATCATAGAGGTGACGGGGGACGAGAAGAAGGTCGATGCGTTGCAGCAGATGCTTCGTCAGTTCGGCATCAAGGAGATGGCAAGGACGGGCAAGGTCTCTATGGTCAGAGGGAGCAAGGTGGTCCAGACAGGACCTTGAGGAGGAGTTGTTTTGGCGACGATATATCGCGATAAGGATGCGGATTTGAGGGTGCTGAAGGATAAGACGATAGCCATAGTGGGTTATGGCAATCAGGGCCATGCCCAGGGAGCGAACCTGAAGGACTCCGGGCTCGATGTTATAGCTGCGGATCTGAAGGACTCTCCGGCATGGAAGAGGGCTGAGAAGGATGGACTCAGGGTGATGAGCGTGCCGGAGGCTGCGAAGGAGGCTGATTTTATACAGATTCTGCTTCCGGACGAGATACAGCCCAAGATATACAGAGAGCAGATAGCGCCTTATCTTGAGGAGGGCAATATCCTGGGATTCTCCCACGGATTCAACATACACTTCCATCAGATCATACCACCAGAATACGTCGATGTCGTGATGGTGGCGCCGAAAGGTCCAGGGGATCTGGTCCGACGCCAGTTCCTTGAGGGAAAGGGTGTTCCGTGTCTGATAGCGGTGCATCAGGACTTCTCCAAGAGCGCCAAGAGGATCGCGCTGGCATATGCGAAGGGCATCGGCGGCACGCGCGCTGGTGTTCTCGAAACAACATTCGCTGAGGAGACCGAGACGGACCTCTTTGGCGAGCAGGTCGATCTCTGCGGCGGTGTTACGGCGATGATCAAAGCGGCCTTTGAGACCATGGTAGAGGCAGGCTATCAGCCGGAGATCGCGTACTTCGAGGCGTGCCATGAGCTCAAGCTGATCACGGACCTGATTCACGAGGGCGGCCTTATGAAGATGTGGAACTCCGTCTCAAACACAGCTGAGTACGGCGGCCTGACGAGAGGGGACAGGATAATCAATGCACAGTCCAGAGAAGCGATGTGGGAGATACTCGAGGAGATACAGTCTGGGAGGTTCGCGCGCGAGTGGATCCTGGAGTCGCAGGCCGGCTTGCCCGTAAAGAAGGCCCTAGAAGCGCAGGAGTCCGAGCATCTCATAGAGAAGGTCGGAGCAGAACTCAGGGCGATGATGCCCTGGCTGAGCGAGAAGAAATAGGCCAAGGGAGATCGGCGATCTCCCATTTTTGCCATCACATTTTTTATTCAATCAGATCGTCCCGCTGTGAGCTTCTTCCCGATTATGTAGAGTATACCTGCGCATATCACAACGCCTATTACCGCGGACAGTATGTAGGCCAGCGCGGATTCTGTGAATGACTCCATGCCGGGTAGGGAGTAATCGGGAATAGGTGCTGACCAGATCGATCCGAGGGATTCTATTCCCTTCGGGACATACCCCAGCTTCTCCTTCAGCTCATCAGCACCCCACTCGCCGAATGTCTCTCCGGTGGCAAGCAGTCCCAGCGGTACCAGTACTGTAAGAATCAGAAGCGCTATTATCATATTTCTAAGAGACTTATCCATCTTATAGCCCCCTACGCTCTTGAAAGTTTACCATAAGTTAGCAGCGAAGGATCCGCCTTCTGGATGTATGCGAAGATCAGCGCGGTCACGATCGCCTCAAGGAAGCTGAATCCGAGCGCGTGCTCGATTAGCATCGCTGGAAGCGTTACATTCAGGCTGTATGGCATGTACAGAGGATAGCCGGCTGCATCTCTATGAAGCATCGGCTGTATCCCGAACATGAATCCAGTCATCGCAGCTGCAACCGTGAGTGAGATATAACCTGCAATCGCTGCAGCTGCGATCCGCCTTCCGGAGGAGACATCAGATCTGCCGCTCACAATCTTATATGTGTAGTAGGCTGTGAATGGCATCAGGACAGCCATGTTGAAACAGTTCGCTGCTATCGCGGTTATTCCTCCATCTCCGAACATGAGGGCCTGCAGTACAAGAGCTACGGATATGGATATCACAGCGGCCCACGGTCCGAGGACTATGCCTATTATCGCACCGCCGACGGCATGGCCGGTGCTCCCTCCGGGAATCGGGACGTTGAACATCATTATGACAAAAGAGAATGCAGCAGACAAAGCCAATAGAGGAACCTGCCTCGATCTGAGCTCCCTGCCGAGCCGCCTGGCAGAGTATACCCAGATGGGGATCATTATGAGCCAAGTAACAACGATCGTATATGGCCCAAGATATCCATCAGGAATATGCATATCATCACCAGCTGCTTTTGGACACTTTTTGTTATAAATTAGTTTCGATTAGATATACTAACTAATATGGAAATATTTTATATTATTACCATATAACGTATTGGTCTTTGCATACAAATTCGGACTTTAGCTCGATTTATAGAGACGGGGTAGCGAAGACTTCGGTCTTCAGGCCGGGGTGGAAGTCACGCGAATTGGTAAGATGTATCCGAAAAATCAAGGTTGTCCCGACATCCGCGAAGGAGAGGAGATGTAGATAATAGCAAAAATGCAGTCTTCAGGCCCGGTGGAGGGTACTGGCACGTATCTAAGATCCGTGCGATGCATCTGGTTATCTCACTCGCTCCGCTTGGACGTGTCTTAAGGGACATGTCCGAATAATGATTAAGTGTTCTGACATGCAGAAGCGGTAAAGTTCCAAATTTCTGGCCTACGCGCTTATCCGGACAGGTCTGTCTTAAGTGGGGATAAATACTTTAATCGAAAATCATCAATGTATTTGCCATGAGAAAAATCGCCTTGATTTTATCGATTGTGTTTGCGGTTGTATATATCGCAGGTGCCGTGCCCTACTTCAAAGTTGTAGATGCGCCGACGGCACACCTCTCACCTAACAGCAACACATCTCTTCCGATAACGATACAGAACATCGGAGGAGACGGCGCTTATGCGAGGCTTGTCTTTAGAGGTTTGCCGGATGGCATCACAGTATCTAATGTAACGAGGGCGATATGGGTTTATCCAGGTGGCAGGATGACTTTTGATGTCAATCTTATAGCTGGAAACATCTCACCAGGCAATTATTCCAGCGAGGTAGGAATCTCAGCAAAGAGCTCTCCACCGAACTACAAGAGGTTCTACGTGGTTGTGGAAAACATAACAGAAGAGAGGAGCGATCTGGAGATTGCTTCTGAGGAACCGATCTCCAATGCATCCCTGACCGAAAATTTGAGCCGGCAAAAGCAGATACCAGCTGCAGGATTTATATGGGCGATAATCGCAGTTGCATTATCTCGCATCAAAATAAAGAAGAGTTGAAAGCTGCTCTGTTGAATAATTCGAGGCAATGTGTTCACTAGATATCGATTCTTATCAAAAATTTGATTCGTGTGAATTGGTCCTCGGCTATTGGATTTCTGAACATTATTCAACACAGCATTGAGAGCAGACGATTTTCATCTTTTTGATATAGAACAGCAGGGCGCAGACTCCTGTCTTCAGGCCGGAGAGGAAGTCACATTGCTTAGGGCAAGGTTATATAAAAATGTGAATCTTCAGATCATATAGAATATTCACCTTCATGCCGCACAATTCTTGCATCTGCTAGCTCTGAGGTGATAGCATGAAAGATGACATCGATATATATTCACGCATAAAAACCCCTCTGCTCGCTGTAGATGTTGTAATAAAGATGGACGATAAGCTAGTCCTCATCCGTCGCAAAAATCCACCTTTCAGCGGATCCTACGCTCTTCCAGGTGGTTTTGTTGAGAGAGGCGAGAGCGTAGAGGATGCTGCAAGGAGGGAGGCCTTTGAGGAGACCGGGCTTGATATCTCTTTGATCAAGCTCGTTGGCGTTTACTCAGATCCAGATCGAGATCCCAGGGGTCATATAGTGTCGGTGTGCTATCTGGCCGAAGCTCGTGGGGATCCCAAATCCGGCTCGGATGCAGCGGATGTGTATTTATTCAAGCCGGATGAGCTGCCCCAGATGGCGTTCGATCACGATAAGATGATAAAAGATGCCCTCAAGGCGATGGTCTAAAGTATATAGCCATATCTAGCGAGGGAACGCTGTATGATGGAGGAGTCTGGTGACAGAAGAGATCAGGGAATTGATCGAGAAGTTCGCGCTTCAGAATGCTGTTAAGTACAGATCTGCGCCGAACCATGGTGCTGTGATGGGAAAGCTGATGGGGGAGCGTCCCGAACTGCGCCCGAGAGCTAAGGAGATCGCGCCGCTCATCAACAGCGTGCTTAAGGAGATAGAGCTAATGGGCCCCGAGAGATGGGAATCCAGGCTCAAAGAGATCGCACCAGAGCTGCTCGAGGAGATAAACGCGAGGAAGGAGCCTGCAAAGGGTTTACAACCGCTTGAGGGGGCCGAGAACGGAGTCGTCATGAGGTTTGCGCCCAACCCGAATGGGCCTCCCACGCTCGGAAGCGCACGCGGCATAATAATCAACTCAGAGTATGTAAAGAAGTATGGCGGAAGATTCATTCTGCGATTCGATGACACCGATCCGGTGAACAAGCGGCCCATGATCGAGGCATACGACTGGTACATAGAGGATTGCAGATGGCTTGGAGCCGAGCCGGATCTCATCGTAACCGCGAGCCAGAGGGTTGATGAGTACTACAAGGTGGCTGAGGAGCTGATACGCCGGGGAGGAGCATACGTCTGCTTATGCGAGCAGTCTGCCTTTAAAGCCCTAAAGGATGCAGCCCGGCCATGCCCCCACAGAGATCACAGCGTTGAGGAGAACATGAGGCTCTGGAGAGGCATGCTGGATGGGGGCTTCAAGGAAGGTGAGGCTGTTCTGAGAATAAAGACCGATATAAAGCACAAGGATCCGGCCATAAGGGACTGGGCAGGCTTCAGGATAGTGACAAAGAGCCATCCATTGGTTGGCGAGAGATATCGCGTGTGGCCTCTCCTCGACTTCGAATCGGCCGTTGAAGACCACCTCCTAGGTGTGACCCATATTCTCAGGGGAAAGGATCTGATAGACAGCGAGAGGCGTCAGAGGTACCTCTACGATCATATGGGCTGGCAGTATCCAAGGGTCCTCCACTGGGGAAGGGTGAAGATATTCCAGTTCGGAGCATTCAGCACCAGCAAGCTCAGGAAGGCCATAGAGGCCGGCGAGTATAGCGGCTGGGACGACCCGCGGCTTCCTACGGTGAGAGCCATGAAGCGGCGGGGCATCACTGCAGAGGCCATCAGGAAGTTCATGATAGACCTGGGCGTCGGGGAGACTGATATAAGCATAAGCATGGACTCGATATACGCTGAGAACCGGCGCATCGTAGATCCGATTGCCAACAGAAGGTTCTTCGTATGGGATCCGGTCGAGATCGCGATCGATGGAGATGTTCCGGAATATGCAGAGGCTCCGCTTCATCCGACGATAAATCGCGGCTTACGGAGGATCAAGGCCGGAAGCAGGCTTCTCGTCTGCAGGGAGGATGCTGAGAAGCTTGCTCCAGGAAGCTGCATAAGGTTGAAGGATCTGTGCAACATCAAGATGCGATCCCAATCCCCACTGCGAGCTGAGCTAATCGATCTCGACCCCGAGACCGCGAGGCGCCTCAAGCTCAGGATAATACACTGGGCGCCGTGCGATGGCATTCCGGTTAAAGTTCTGGGGCCTGATAGGACGGACACCGGAATAGGGGAGCCTGGGATCGTCGAGGATCTCGATAAGGTTGTTCAGTTCGAAAGGTATGGCTTCGTGAGGATAGACTCTCTCGGAGATGTGGTGATCGCGTACTTTGCCCACAGATGATGGCTCCGTTTTCGAGCTCCGCTGTAGAGGATGCGAGAAGACCCAGGCTGGAGGAATTCCTCTACAAGAAACCATCTCGAATACGAAGAGGCCAAGCCATCCGATCTCTTCACCGGCCTCTTCCTATCTTGATGCTGTATTGAATAAGTCGAGAGACCAGATTCAAAGGTTTTCCAGGATGCTGGAGGAGTTCTGTATCCCTCTTTCCCAATACCAGCGCGTGTTGATCCTTACCTTCCAATGATCTAGGCGCACGTTTCAAGATACCGGCGACCGCCAGCTGCAGAAGCGCTCTATGAGACGTACTCCAAAAGCACAATCTTCTGCTTAGCCAGATCCTCTTTCGAGAGATGCAGTATCTTCTCAGGCCCCACCACCGTTCTTCCTGCAGCGACCTTGAGAAACTTCTCCACAGGATCAAGATCGAACGCCAGAGCTGGTGTTCTGTAATGCATCGGAATCACTATCTTCGGACTGAGAAGATCCACAACAGCCAGTGCAGAACGCGCATCGAGCGTGAACGTTCCGCCCACCGGTATGAAAAGGACGTCGACGGCACCTATCATCTCTAAATCGCTCTCATTTAGGACGTGGCCGAGATCTCCGAGATGGCAGAGGGAGATTTCGTCCATGGTGAAGCAGAAGACGGTATTTGTGCCCCGAAGCCTTCCGCCCTTGTCGTCATGGTAGGTTGCCACACCCCTGATCTCTATGCCGGCTGCATTATACAGACCCGGATGTTTTATGACGACCGGGGATCCCAGCACGGCCTCCACATTGTTGTGATCGAAATGATCGTGGCTCACAAGAACGATGTCGGATCTTACAGGAGGGATGTTGTAACCAGTGCTATCATCAGGCGGATCTGTGATCACGCTCCTACCAATGGAGTCGATTATCTGAAAGCAGGAATGACCAAACCACTTTATATCCATAAACTACCACCATCAGCTCTTTTTTGAAAGTCGATACATGTCCAGGCAATAACAAAACTATGCGGACGAAAGCGCTTAGGCGCCTTCATTCAATCTCGTATTATGACACCCCTTCTATTTCAACCACATAAACATGCCGAACCCATCACCGAAGCCATCAGTTGCCATCACATACAGCGACTTTTTCTCCAGTCCGGGTTTTCACACGCGCTCCACAGATGGAGATGAAGGCTCTGGCGGGCCTGCGATCTATTTCACAGACCTGTCGCGGCCGCAAGAGCTATGCTGCTCTCCCGTGAGCTGTTGCCCTCCACGAGCACGACATTGCTGCTGTTGGTCCACAGGTACAGAAGTCTTATCGATATGCCCCTCAGATCCGCCACCTTATCCCTTATCTCAAGTGCCTGATGCCCGTTTATGGTAACGTTTGCAAATCTATCAATGCCTGTGAGCGGTGGGTTCTTGAACTCTTCCCTGTTCCTGTAGTTCTCATAGGCTGCAGCGGCATGCATTTCATCTTCGAGCGAGAGTATTGTTATCTTCGCATCGTAGTCTACGCCCATCTCACCCCAGATGTATTTCCCGACGGATATATCCACTATCCTGCCTATATCTTGTGCTCCATAGAAATCGTTTATCTCTTCGGATACATTAACCCCTGTGGTGTTCTTGTCTATCACACCCAGTAGCTTGAATCCGGCTGGCAGATTCTCGGTGGGCACACTCACCGCATACGCCGCCCCAAGCATTAGCAACATGATAGAAATGATCATTATGTGTATCGGTCTCATGGTTATAACCACTGGACTATACAGAGATAAAGATTGCTGTCTAAGTTGCTGTGTTGAATAAAATCAAGCCCACGATCGATTTGGTTGTTCAGGAGGGGATTCCTATAAACCTTCCCTTTGAGATTCTTGCTTGTTGCAGCATAGTTGTATTAATATTTATATCAAAAAGGTGGGTTTTTAGGAACCCTCAGGAGTGCCTCTGTGGCCTGCTCTTGGCATTTCGACCATAACCTGGAGCGACTTCGAGATCCCCGTCGAATACGATATTGCCCCTGACCAAGGTCATCACGGGAAATATCGCTTTCTTCCCCTCGTAGGGGGTCCAGTCAGCCCTGCTGTGAAGCTTGTATCCAGCTATCCTCTCCTGCCTCTTAGGGTCGAATAACACCAGGTCAGCATCCTTTCCAACCGCGATCGTCCCCTTCGATTCCAGTCCCAAGAGGGTGGCGGGTCTTGTGGCCAGAGCGTCTATCGCTCTCTCCAGGGATAATAGGTTGCTCTTCACAGCATACAAGATAAGTGGCAGCATGGTCTCCACGCCTGGGACCCCCGGAGGCGCATGCCATATGTCATCTCTCTTCTCCTCGGGCAGATGCGGTGCGTGATCTGAGGCCACGATATCTATGTCTCCCCTTCTCAGTCCATCCCATAGAGCCTCACAATCTGCCGAGCTCCTGAGTGGTGGATTCGTCTTGAGAAATGTGCCCAGATGCTTGTAGTCACGTCTGCTCAGAAAAAGGTGGTGGGGGGCGACCTCACAGCTAATCCCTTTATTCCTTGCCTTAGCCTTCCTCACGAGAGCAAGGGCATCTGCAGTCGAGATATGACAGATGTGAATTCTGCCTTTGGATATGCTCAACGCCTTATCTACCGCAGAGAGCTCGGCGATAGGTGGCCTCGCTCTGGAATGCACATCGGGATCGCTCACATCCTTCAGCGGCTCTGAGTATCTCCTTATCACCTCGCCATCCTCAGCATGTATGGTTGCGAGCGCTTTAAGGCGTTCTGTTTCTCGTATAGCTCGTGTCAGCGTCTCATCATCCATCTCGTACATGAATAACTCGCCTATCGCAGATGCTCCTGCCTTGAGCAGCGCTTCGATCTCGCCGGCTCCGCCGTTCAGGCAGAAATCGACCACAGAGCGTCGCTTCGCGATATCATGCTTTATCTTGTACGACTCTGCATCTAGAACTCCTGGATCTGTGTTGGGCTGGTCCACGACAGTAGTCACGCCACCTGCAGCAGCTGATATCGAGCCGCTCTCCCAGTCCTCCTTGTGGGTATAGCCTGGGTCTCTGAAATGAACGTGAACGTCGATGACTCCCGGTATTATCATCATACCGCTTGCGTCGATCCTCTCATCCGCGGTATGAGATCCACCAAGAGCCGCTATTCTTCCGTTTTTGACCCAGATATCCGCGCTCAGAAGCCGGCCATCTGTATAAACCCGACCGTTTTTGATCTGGAGGTCCATCCGATCAGAGCTTATAGCCGAACCTCCTGAGCAGTCCTCGCCGCTCCGCGACCTTCTCGGCGTCCTCCACACCTTTTGGCGAGCTGCCATCTATCACGCCGAGGATTCCGTTGCCCTGCTCTGTAGATGCAACCACAACCTCCACCGGATTTGCAGTCGCGCAGAATATGGAGCACACCTCCTGGACGTTCTTGATCGCATTGAGAACGTTTATCGGAAACGCGCCCTGGATCAGAATTACAAATGTGTGCCCGCATCCCAGGGCCAGGGAGTTTCTCTTCGCAGCTTTCTTTAGGGAGTCATCATTCCCCTCGATTCTTATAAGACAATCACCGCTTGCCTCTGAGAATGCTATGCCGAATCTCGCGTTCGGCACGCTTCCTGCTATCGCCTCGTACAGATCCTCAGCCGTTTTAATGAAATGGCTCTGCCCCAGTATCAGGTTTGAGCCCTCCGGTATCTCCATCCTAATGGTCTTAAGTTCCATTTCCATCCCCAGTTATAGAATTTCCCGCCAGCTATATAAATTGCGGATCTATCGCTTTCGGAGCCCCTTGCCGCGTCTCGCCCCACCTATCGATCCCATGGCACGGGAGGTGAAGTAATAGGCCGTCATGAATATGAGGGATGCGATGAGTGCCTCTCTTCCAGCCTCCATGGCGCTAAGGTCCTGAGTGAAATACATGAAAAGATCGTACATGGTGAAGAAGACCGCGCCGATCAGCAAGGTCTGAAATGGCAGGCTCATCGCCCTGAATCTAATCAATATATGCTCTATCATGTCTGTAAAGCTCCTTGCCAGTTCTGCCCATATAAAGCCTGGTCCACCATACTGTGGTCAGAGGTGCCACGACTAGCACACTGAACATCACACCGGCCATCGACCATACAGCTTCTAAGACAGTCCCCTCGAATAGCCCTCCTAGAATGCTGAAGGCTATCGAGATCCCCAGCGTAACAAGCCATAGGAGGAAGACGTCGAATATGTTGTCTCTGAAGAACCTGATGCTCGCTCTTATGCCAGCGATAGCGCCGAGGGAATCCACGACTATGGCTTGAGATACAACGGCCAGAGCTAATGATATTATTATAACCACGAGGATCAAAGCGAACGCCCAGAGCATCACGATGCCCAGGAGTCCAGGATCGATCTGGTCTGGGCTCTGAGCGAGGTTGTAAATGGCCTCCATTTCGATGAATGGCAGGAACAATGCGCTCACGGCCACCACCACAAAAGCGAATATCATCAAGCTCAAGAGGGATGCGAGGAACACGCTCATCCAGTGCTTCCTGCCAGCTGCCCACATATCCCCGAGAGATGAGAATCCATTTGCATTCGCGTTCCTGGCCATTCCGGTAGCGCCAGCCGTGAAGTATGCGCTGATTAGCGATGCGATCACTATGAATGATATGAAAGCCATCACGATCTCTGCTTCTCTTTGCTCAAGTGCCTGAATGATATCCTCTGGGGGCAATTTCTCTATATTCGCGAAAACCTCTGGCATCGTACCGAATATGAAACCAAAGAGGAGTATTGTCAAAAATACGATGGCCATAACATCGAGCAAAAATGGTATGCATATGTTGAGGTTTCGTTTCCAGACAGAGAAACCCCTGGCTATCATCGATCCAAATTCCTCGTACATGTTCGATGAATCTCACGCATTATATTTAATCGCTATCCAAGGTCGTAAGCATATAGCAAGCTGATATCTTTTGACGTTAATGTTACTTATTCGATATTGCCTGCTGCTCTGACGTGCCCGAATGAGGATTAAGTGTTCTGACATGCAGAAGCGATAAATGTCCAAATTTCTGCCTCAGCGCTTATCCAGGTCCTGCTGCTTCGGGTAAATTCGATGAGTTCTGATATTGTATCAGATTTCGGTTTGAGTGCTGTGCTGAATGATGTTCTGAAATCCAATAGGATAGGGCCAATTCATACGAATCAAAATTTTGATGAGAACGATTGCCAGCGATTACATCATCTTGAATCATTTAACAAAGAACCTGGATCAAAGAAAATTTAAACCTAGAGCACTCACAGAGGATCTGAGCCAAGGGAGTAGCATGTGTGCAGCACGTTATCTGTGGCTTTTGGTAATTCTCATCTGCTTAGCCTCTGCTGCGCACGGCTCGCCCGGCGCCTACTACCACGAGGAGTACACAAACACGCTGCGTGTTGCGGGCACAGGGCTTATAGATATCAGCACATCCGCTATAGATAGAAGGTCGGGGCTGGAGTACTACAATGTCATGTACGGCGATGGCGACTTCGAGATGGACTCCACCCATGAGATAGCCACAGCGCCGTCGGGAAGGTCTGCACCCACAAACCTTACAGATACCACACGTATGACGTATCTAGGAGATGTCCCGCTTGTGGGGTTGAAGATCATAAAATCCAGATCTTTCTACGGAGGAATAGGCGCTGAGATACAGGAGAGCTTCGCGGTAACTGAGATGGACAGGATTCAGAGGACCTACTTCGGCGCGAAGAGCCCATGCGATGCGATCTCCATGGACGTTTCAACAAGCTTCAATGGCACCTGGACATCTGATGCGATATGGCACAAGATCTTCGAGAAGAAGGTTCGCGATCACACCAGCTTCCAGGGACGATTCGACGTCAAAAAGATGCTCAAGATACAGGAGAGCAGCAGGCCCACCCCGACCTTCAAAGGCTTCGATTTCTGAGTCCGCGTGGCCTAACAGCCGCTCGAATCGCTGAAGGAACGAAAGCAAAGATTCTTAAAAACGAACCCGCCTCGTTGGCTCTAACGATCGCGAAAGCCCTGCGATAGGTTGCATCTTCTCCAAAAGCATGTGATACTCTTCCTCTTTGGGGATCAAGCACGACCATCAAGATTTTAAGCATTGTACTGAAAAATACACTAAGGTGATAGGCAGTTTTCGAGCTGGGCGATCCTACGCGCCCGCGCGCCTCAGGTGATTCTATGATCGATTCTGTTAGCGACATCCCGGGATGGGTGAAGGTGCTGCTTTTGGCGATGTCGCCCATATCAGAGCTGCGCGGCGCTATACCAGTCGCGATAGCGTATGGCTACTCACCTCTTGAGGCCTATACGATCTCAGCTCTCGGCAATCTGATACCGGTAGTTCCCCTGCTGCTGTTTCTGAACCATCTCTCGCCTTTTATCATGAGACATCCACACGGCTACTGGTTCTTCAATTGGCTCTTCACGCGCACCAGAAGGAGATACATAGAGGGCAGAGAGAACATCGGTTTGGTTGCTCTGATGCTCATTGTGGCCATACCACTGCCCATGACTGGTGCCTGGACGGGGTGTGTAGTTGCATATCTCATGGGATGCAGATTGTTGTTTGCGGTTATCTCCATATCTATGGGCGTTCTCATCGCTGGAGCCATAGTGACAACCGCAATAGTGGGTATAGGCAGCGTAACGAATTTTCTGTAATCTGCCGGTAATGAAATGGATCCCATGTCCCATGATGTAATGATGTGTACTCTGCAATCGTGCTCTGAAATCTCACACACCGCCAGGCGGAACCTCTAGAGATAGATGGTCCGCCCCTCAAGAACATCCTCCTCGGAGATGTTGAGCAGATGCACATCACTCCAGCCCGCTGTGGCCGGCAGGAGCTCCACGATCTGGTAGGGGCCTTCTGCCTTTATACCGTATGAGCCCTCTGTTGAGTACGGCACCCTGATCTCGTAGCTACCATTGATGGATAAGGCGTAGTTCACGTACTGGAAGGGTCTGCCCAGGTTCGAGCTCAGGTTTAGCACAGCGATTACAATTCTGCCATCCCTGGCCCGTCCTTTTATCAATGCGCCGGGAACATACTCGAAGATCTTGATCATAGCCGATGGTTCCGCTCCGTAAGGCGCGGCGAAGCTCCTCGACTCGTGTATGAGACGGAAGTGCTCCAGGTAGCTGCAGTCATTCAGATGCAGGCCCACGAGGATCGTTCTGTTGAACCTATCGAGATTTTTCACCCTGATGATCCCATCTTCTGAGCGGACCACCTGGTAGCTTGAGGGCTCCTCACCAATCCAGCTACATAACGCAGGAAGCTTCCCGTAGATCATGACAAGATCGGTTATGACATACCTGGCGCGCCTCCTATCCATTATGGAGATGGCCTCGCACTCATCCTCTGAGAGGAAGAACCTGGACGCATCCCATACTCCAGTCTGGAAGTTGTTGGCCACAACTGGGCGTTCTCCCAAGTACACTATCCAGTTTCCGTAGTCCCACCAGCACATAACCCCGTATTCTGGGGTACCCGATGGCTCTTCGAAGTAGCTTGTTTTGGGAGTGTTCTCTTTAAGCCAGCTCAGGGATTCGATCCAGCCGTCTGAGATCGCGGGCTGTGATGTTACGGCAGATGGGAGTTCGATCAGCGGCAGAGGGATGAGGAGAGCGAGAAGGAGACCGACCAGAGATCTGCGGGAGGGGTATTCTTTTATCCGATCTGCAGCATTTAAAAGCAGGATGGCCAGAAGCAGAGATCCTGCCGTGGATGAGAGGTAGAGAAACCTCTTCTGCCCGATGGTGAGCACCAGGGCAAGCGCGCACCATATCAAAAGAAGGAGCCGGCCGTTCTTCCATTCTCCTCGAGCTGTTTCAGATGCGAGAACGTAGAGTCCCAGGAGGCAGAGCAAGAGCCAGAGCACGACCGGCGATAACGGATCGATGTTGACGAATATCGGCTCGGCTTCCGCTATCTTTCCGGTCATAACGCCGCCGACGAGATACAGGATATAACCATACAAGCGGTTGTGGTAGATGAAGAGAACCACCATAGCGAATGCTGCAATTATCAGTGGCATCAGGAGCACGGGAAGGTCTCTATCGATGAGAACGCGTTCCGCTATGGCGATCAGTAATACGAAGACGGTTATGATTATGATTGCCATAAAGGATATGTAAAGCCAGTTGCTGAATGCGAATGGCGCTGTCAGGATGCATGCAACAATCAAGCTGATGAGAACCGGCCTGTGATCTGCCCGACGTTTCTCCCGTACGGCCGAAATGCCTTTGAGGAGAGAGAATGCGGGGATGAAGGAAAGATAAATCGGAGCTCCAGCCCAGGTATATGCAAGAGCTGCGATTGTCGTACCTGAGCATGCACTCCAAAGATACCGGTTCTCTCCCTCCATGCTGTATAACATAAAAAGAACGATCGCTGAGAATAGTAGGATCTCAAGGCTGTGGTGGTCGGGAGATCCCACAGACGTCCAGAGAACGTTGTAGGGGTTCAACGCAAGAATGAACGCCGAGACGAGCGCGATATTTCTGTCGAACAGCGCTCTCGCGATGGCGTATATGCATATCACCAGAAGGCCGCCCAGCAGGGGAGAGATGATCCAAGCCGCGAATTCTACAGATCCCTCATGGAAAAAAGGAGTCATGAGATGTGCCAGCACTGCTACAAGAAGATCGAAGAGCGGCGGCCAGGTTATCCCGAGACCATGGGGATAATCGATGTAAGAATCGAACCAGAGGGTGTGAGGAAAGTGTTCAAAGGTATAAGAGATCCTCCGGAGATGATAATACTCATCGTAGCCATCGAAGATCATATCTCCCATGTAAAGAGCGGGCGCCAGCCGTACCGCCAGGGCTACGATCACTGCAGTTACAAGCAATGAGAGCTCTTTTCGATTCATGTCCATCTTCGCATGCGGTAATGGCCAATTTCCTCATAATTACAAAAATCTTTTGGTGTGTATATTTTACAACTCCAGATAACCAGGCGCCAGTGAGGCCCCCTCAAGTCCGATCTCCAGAGAATTGCAGCAATTGCGCTATGCCTCGCTGCTTTCTCTCTAGCCTTACTCCAAAAAGATAAAGTCGCTTCTCTCGAAGGATCGAGACGAGCGCATCTGGCGCTCATCCCGCGAGCTCACGCTCCCTCCGCCAGATTCAGCGTACCGGCTCTCAGCCCCCTCTCCACCATCCTCCCGATGACCTTCGATCCCGGGCCCATTATCCTGCATGCTTCCTCTGCATACTCCTCTGGCAGAACCGCCACAAAACCCATGCCCATGTTGAAGGTCCTGTACATCTCCGCATCCTCCACATCTCCGAGCTTTTGGAGGAATCTGAAGATAGGCTGCGGCTCCAGCGGGTCCGTGATCTCAAAGCCCAGATCGGTTATGCGGTGAAGTTTGAGCAATCCGCTTCCGGTTATGTGCGCAAGGCCGTGTACCTCACACCGCTCAAGGAGCTCCAGGACCTCGATGTATATCCGAGTGGGGGTGAGCAGTACCTCGCCTATGCTCCTCGAATCGCCGGGCATCTTATCGAAGTATGTGTAGCCTGAGCGCTCGATTATCTTTCTCGCCAGAGTGTAACCGTTGCTGTGCAACCCAGTGCTCGGAACTCCTACTACCACATCACCCAGCCGGATCTTCTCGCCGGTCACGATCCTGTCCTTCTTAACGTATCCTATGGCGGTGCCGGCGAGATCGAAGCCCCTGATTATCTCAGGGAGCGATGCGGTCTCCCCGCCGACGATGCTCATGTTTGAGATCTCCGCGCCCTTTTGAAGGCCGATGGCTATCTGCTCAGAGACCTCAGGATCTACGCGCTCCACAGCTAGATAGTCGACAAACGCAAGCGGCTCCGCGCCTATTGCCAGAAGATCGTTTACGTTCATCGCTATGCAGTCTATGCCGATGGTGTCCCATTTGCGCATCGCATTCGCTACGAGTATCTTGCTCCCCACGCCATCGGTCGTCATCGCTATCGCGAAATCGCCCATGTCGATGAGGCCCGCGTAGTGCCCTATGCCTGTAAGGGGAGATCCGAAGCCCCTGCGTGAGAATGTCAGCCTCCGCTTCATAGCATCGATCGATCTGTTCTCGAGCTCTATATCGACGCCGGCCTCGGAGTACGTCATCCTCTTCATGCCCTTTCCCCGTTCAGCTTGAACTCTTTATGGATCTCCTGCACAGCTCGCTTGCCATCTTTTGAAGCCACAACGAAAGAGATGTTGTGCTCGCTCGACCCCTGGCTGATCATACGCACGTTTATATTCGCCCTCCCCATGGCGCTGAAGAGCCTGCCAGCGACCCCTGGCGTTCCGGCCATGCCTGAGCCGACGACGGCTACAACGCACACATCCTTGTTGTGGGTGATATCCTTGACGATCTCCCGCGGTAGATCGCGCCTCAGCGCCTCCTCAGCCTTGTCCAAGTCCTTCTCCTCGACCACCATCGATATGTTGGCCTCTGATGATCCCTGGCTGATCATGATTATGTTCACCCCAGCATTCGCAAGAGCAGAGAAGACCCTAGCTGCAACCCCTGGGGTGCCGATCATCTCCGCGCCTGAGACGTTGAGAAGCGCGACATTCGAGGAGAGGCTCACGGCCTTTATGACCCCGTCCTTCAGCTCCTCCTCCTGGACGATCCTGGTTCCGGGGCTCTGCGGGTCGAAGGTGCATTTGACTCTGACAGGTATGCCCTTCTTTATAGCCGGCTCTATGGCTCTCGGATGGAGGACCTTTGCTCCGAAGAAGGAGAGCTCCATCGCCTCTATGTAAGAGATGGTCGGTATGGTCTTAGCAGAGGGATCTATCTTCGGATCTGTTGTCAGGACGCCGGACGTCTCCTTCCAGAACCAGATCTCATCCGCATCTATCGCAGCTCCGATGATGGACGCGGTGAAATCCGAGCCTCCGCGCCCCAGGGTTGTGATTATGCCGTTCTCGTCCTTGGCTATGAAGCCGGTGACGACGGGTATGCCTCTTATCGGCAGCAGCCTCTTCCCGATTAAAGTGTAGCTTTTCTCCAGGGGTTTGGCGTTTCCGTAATCGCTGTTTGTTATTATCCCCACGTCTCCGCCTGTGTAGTACTTGGACTCGATCCCCATATCTCTAAATACGCCGGATAGTATGGGGGCTGATAGCTGCTCGCCGAAGCTCGATATGTAGTCTATCGAACGCGGCGTCAGCTCGCCGAGATAGCAGATCCCCACGTAGACCTTCTCGAGCTCATCGATCTTCTTCTTGATATCCGACTCGATCTCATCCCTTATCTTCTGGTCCGATACCGCATCAGCTATCGTATTCAGGTGCCTCTCAGTGAGTCTTTTTATGAAATCCTCCACATCCGAGACCCTTCCGTATTTTGCGGAAGACCGGGCGCATTCGAGCAGATCATCGGTTACGCCCTGTAAAGCTGAAGTTACCACAACTATCTCATTGCCAGGGCTGAACCTCCTGACAAGCTCCGCCACGTTTCTGAGCCTTTTGCCGTCAGCCACAGAAACGCCGCCGAATTTCATTACCAAGCGTGCCATCTTGAAACCCTGCCTCCATAGCCTCGTTACAACGATATAAGCTTTAGGAAGCGATTGCTGTGTGGGATGATGTTGAATGATGTTCAGAAATCCAATGGCAGAGGGCCAATTCATACGAATCAAAATTTGATAAGAATG
>CAZMZV010000011.1:0-35185 GCA_964570975.1 uncultured Methanotrichaceae archaeon
CTCCTTCCGGATCCGAGGCATCAGCTCTGAATGTAACCTCAGTCCCTGCTGCCTGTGGAGATTCTGGTGATGCGATCAAGCCGAGCATCACAGGAGGCTGATTCGGCGCGATTATCGTGTAGGATAACGATGTGCTCGCATCTCCATCCAGATTGTGCTTGCCGTCTCTTACCATCACATCGATTCTGTGAGTTCCGACATCTGTTGTCGTCCAGACCCATGTGTTATCAGAAGACCAGCCTCTAGCGACACTGCCGTCGAGCAGGAAGATGTACTCCAGTGCATCTCCTTCCGGATCCGAGGCATCAGCTCTGAATGTAACCTCAGTCCCTGCTGCCTGTGGAGATTCTGGTGATGCGATCAAACCGAGCATCACAGGAGGCTGATTCGGTGGTGCGGGACGATTTATATGATAGGTGATAGTTCTATTTGTGTCAAAAAGATCTCCAGCATCGTTGTAGCCATCTCTCACACGAACCTCGATCTCATTAAAACCGATATCTATTTCAGATGTTCTCCAAACCCATCTCGGATCGTAGCTCCATTCGGTGACAGGCATCCAGCGATCTCCTGTTGATGGGCCTTTAAGCAAAAACATATACTCCAGTGATGGGCCATCTGGATCGAATGCGTTCACACTAAATGTCACATCCACACCGGCATCCTGTGGACTCGGTGGATAGCTCTCCATAGACATTATAACCGGCGGCTGATTCTCGCTCGCAAAACCCTCATCCTGTCCGGCTGCGGATACAACTAGAAAAAGACTGAACAGGATAGAGAGCGAAAGCAACAGAACTTGATCGGAGTTCTTATAACCGCAAATTTTATCGTATAATGCAATAATATTACTCATAATATTCCTACCCATAATCCAACGTCACTCTCCTGCTCGCTCAGAGGTCCAAACACCTCAAGCGAACAGGGGAGGGTTCGATTTAAGTAACTAATTTTCATATAGACTTTCCATTACTCGATTCTATGCTATCTGTGAGTAATATGAATCATTTGTAGATCAAATGTAACTCCTCTCGAACATTCTATCAAGCAAACGGATGCTTTGCGGCATCTTTCTTGGATAGAATCACATCGACATTTGGCTCCAAGCCTACTGCTCTCTTTATGGCAGTCTTGACTGCAAGATAGTTATTTTCGTAGATCTTCCTCTTGTCCTTGGCATCCCATTCGATGAATACGGAGACGATTATCAGGATGTCCTCAGCCTTCTCCTTTGGAATTACACCCTCCTCTACGCAGTCCATTACAGCTTTGGCGACCGCTGCCTGCGCAGGCCCAAACATAAGAGCCGCTTGTTCTGCATTTTTGATTGTGACCTTATTGATCATCAAAGTCGATGGTTTTGCAGGCAGATTCGGCTCGAGAACCGCAAGGAGTGGTGTATGTCCTCTTCGCGGCGATGCCAGAGATGTGACAAATGCCGTATCGACAGATCCACCCTTTGGTCCGATAACCAGATCGATATGCGCAACCTCTGGACCATCCCCCACAAGTGCCTCCCCAACAAGAGTGCTTCTGAAATCCTGAACCAAATGAACCCCTCCCTAGAATTGTAATAAATTTAGGTGTTAATGGAATATAAATATGCTGCTATCGCAGAATCAGTCGAGAAGGTCGACGTTGGAGAGATAACTCTGCAACGATTGGTTACCGTAGCTGCTTTATTTTTCATTCTCAGAGACCGTGTTCGAGTCGCGATAATAGCTACATTGAAATGGAGAAGTGAACAGCATTCATCTCTTTTAAGGGATTTCTGCCTGATTGGTACGAAAATGCTCTGAACCATTAACCATTTTCATCCACAGGGGTAAGCTTAGGTCATGAGTGTTTTCTATAACACCGCAAGTAGATGTTCGTGCTGCAGACACATCTCTCCTAAGGAAAAGTTCAAAGATGAATGATACCAAGAGAGCTAGGGGATCGTCTTGAGTTCGGTGGAGAAAAAGGTAGTGATGAACAGGCCCACAAATACCTACAGAATACTCGCAAAGGATGTGCGGAATTACGAGTTCATAATACCATATAACGAGAAAGCGGATGTCGGAGAGATATTCACGGTTGAAGACGAGGATATGCTCTTTCTGGCACGAGTCATCAATATACAGCACGACTCAAACTACGAAGGGAGATGGGACACGAGCATTAGCGGCACAGAGCTCTATGATAAAGAGCAGATCTTCAACAGGGTTGTGGCAGAGCCGCTGGGGTGTATTTATCGCGACGAAGGCGGCTTCAGAAAGGCCAAGACGATACCCACGAAGTTCTCTAGGGTGAGGAGATCCGAGGCGCACGAGTTCGATTTTCTCAGGGAGACGATGGGAGAAATTGAGGTCGGCGTTCTCAGAAACGGAAGCAGAGATACGAATGTCGCTGTCGCACTGCATAGCAGCGCCATGGATCACCACATGGGGGTTTTCGCGACCACGGGCATGGGCAAATCCAACTTCATGAAGGTCTTTGCCGCATCATGCATGAAGCTATACGCTGAGAACAGATCCGAGTTCGGCCTACTAATAGTCGATCCGCATGGAGAATACATCAGAGGGAAAGGCGGGACAAAGGGCCTTCTTCACAGCCCTCACAAATCGAGTCTGGTGTGTTATTCCACAGATCCCAGGAATTACAAGCTCCCCGAGGTCAGCGAGCTCATAATATCCAAGAAGGAGATAAGGCCGGAGGACATCAAGATCCTGCGCGACTGGAGTGAAGCGCAGAAGGATGCGCTAGACAGCATAGAGAGGGTCTTCGAAGATGAATCGTGGCTTGATGTGATCCTGGAGCCAGAGGGAGAAGCGCGGTTGATAGAAGACGGTAGGCTATCGAAGAGAACTGTAGACACCATCATCAGAAAGATCAAGAATGTTTTAAGTAATAATAAATATATAAAATCTGGCGATCGTTCGAGCGTTCCTGGAATTGTGGAGAATATAAAGAAGGGAAAGGTGGTGCTCATCGATATTCCCAGGATGAGCGAGAGCAGCGAGCTCTTTCTTTTGTCTTTGATCTCAAGACGCATAATGGATGAGTACAAAGAGGATACAATGGATTCGGAGGATAGGAAGAAATGCATGATAGTCATCGAGGAGGCGCAGCGTGTTTTAGGAGGAGACAAGAGGATCGAGCGCTTTGAGGAGATCGCGAGAGAGGGCAGAAAGTTCGGTGTGGGGTTGTGTGCAGTAACACAGCAGCCGAAGCTTATAGACAGAGAGCTCCTCTCGCAATTCAACACGATGGTTGTGCTCGGGCTCGCCGACAAGAATGACAGGGCTCGAGTGGAGGAATCCGCGAAACAGGATCTCTCATCGCTCGACGTGGAGATCCAGACCCTTGCCAAGGGGGAGGCTGTAATAAGCACCTTGAACGTGCCGTTTCCGATACCGGCAAGAATACACAAGTACGAAGATTACATAGAGAGCATGAAGGCGCAAGAACGCAGGCCCTTCAGGCCAACGCTCGAATGAGGGATCTCCTTGAAAATAATTCACATGGCAGATACCCATCTTGGATTTCAGGGCTTCAGCAAGATAGATGATATGGGCAGGAACCTCATGGAGGAGCATATCTACAGAGACTTCAACAATGCCATCGATAAGGTCATAGAGCTCAAACCAGATGCATTGATCCATGCAGGTGATGTATTTCACCATGTCCGCCCTAGGATCAAGCCTCTTTACGTATTCAAGCAGTCTCTTGAGAGGCTGAAAGACGCAGGCATACCTGTGGTGGTAATAAGCGGAAATCACGATGCTCCTAAAAGCCATGCGGCACTGAGCCCATTTTATCTCTATAATGGCATCGATGGCATACACATCGCACACAGCTACAGATACGAGCGTTTCGAGATAGGAGATCACGTGTTTCATTGTATTCCCTTCTGTCTCGATCAAGATGATTACCTCGAGGAATTCAGAAAGATCGAACTGACAGGATCAGATGTGCTCGTTATGCACGGCCTCGTCGAGGCCCTCCGCGATAAGTGCCTCAGAAGCGTTGGCGAGCATATCGTCAGGGATAGTTTCATCAAAAGCGATTTCAGCTACATAGCCCTCGGCCACTACCACGATCAACGGCAGATTGCCGAAAAAGCATGGTACAGCGGCTCCATCGAGTACTTCGACTTCAATGAAGCAGATCAAAGGAAAGGAATGCTTCTTGTGGATCTTGACTCTGGAGATGTCGAGAGGATCCCAATCCCAAACGTCGGCATGGAGGACATCTACTTGGATTGCGAGGGTCGAACCGCAGACGAGATCATGAAGCTAATCGAAGAGAGATGCAACGACAAGAAGGACAAGATAGTTCGGATCACACTCAGAAAGGTCAACAGAGCCGCATACAGCAGGATGGACCAGAGGAGGCTGAGCTCGCTCGTATCCTCGATGTTCTGCCTCAAGATAAAGCCCGAGTATGATACGAGGGAGCGGATCGAGTTCAGGCCAAAGGAGCGTTTGGATGTCGAGTTCATAAGATTTCTGAAAGAGGAGATGGATAAAGTACCGAAGGCCATCCAAGAGGATGTCTTGGGATACGGAACCGATCTGATAAAAAAGATAATCGAGCGCAGAGAGGCAGAGGGTGTGAATGTATATCAATAGATTGGTGCTGCGTAATTTCAAGAAGTACAAGCATGCTGACATAAAATTTCAGGAAGGGCTCACAGGCATCGTAGGTGGAAACGGCGCAGGAAAGAGCACCATAGTCGAGGCTATAGCATGGGCGCTCTACGGAAACAGAGCATCTACTGTGGATAAGAAATTCATAAAGAATGCCAATTGCCGGCCGGAGGATACCGTTGAGGTTTGCCTCACGCTCTCTCTCGGCAAGAAGGAGGTCAGAGTCTGCAGGAGGATGAAGGGAAAGAACCTGCTGCCGGATGCGGAGCTTTATGTGAATGGCCATCAGGTCGCAAAGGGCGTCCGTGAGGTAGATTCCCATCTGGATCGCTTGCTGAAGATAGGCTTCCAGGACTTCATGAGAACATTCTATGCTAAACAGAAGGATCTGGACAATCTGATCCGAGAAGGGGGAGCGGGAAAGAGGGAGTATTTTCTGAAGCTTTTGGGCCTTGAGGATATACGCGAGAGCGGGCTTGAGATCACAAAAGAGGATCTAAGAGATATCGAGAACAGGATCAATCATCTCTCAGGTGCGCTATCAGAATTGGGGGATGTCGATAAGAGGATGGACGGGATCTTGGAACAAGCGGCTGCTGCGAGGGAGGAGGTGAGGAAAAGAGAGAAAGCCCGAGAGGAAGCCGAGATCTTAAAAGGAGAAGCCAGAGAAAATCTCGAGCTCCTAGAGGAGAAGAGGCATACGCACGAGCTACTCCAAAAGGAGATCGCTCATATTCGGAGCAGTATACAGGATAAGGAAAAAACGATAGCCAAGGAACGCAAAAGGCTCGATGAGATCGAGAAGCTGAAGAAGAGGCTGGCAGAACTCGCTCTCAGCAGAGATCGTCTCAAGGATGTTAGAAGGATGCTCTCAGAGATGGAGCCGCTGCACGATATCTACGAAAGGCTGAGATCCGAGCGCCTGGCACTCGATGCGACTAGAAAAGAGGCCATACGATCCCTGGCTGCTATCAGGTCCGATCTTGAGGATCTGTACAAATGTCGCTCGGAGGTTGAGGATCTGAAGGAGATCGTGGATCGATACACAAAGACGAAGAGCGAGCTGGAGAGGCTCGAGAGGATGCGTGAGGAATTCTCATCGATGATCTCCGCGTTCCACGGCCTCGATGCGAGAAGATCCGGGCTCGTGAGCCGTTATAAAGAGAGGTCGGCATATTTAAAAGAGCTTCGTGCGGCAGAAAAATCCCTGCCCGATATCAACAAAGAGATAGCACACCTTGACTCTCTGAAATCTGAGCTGAAAGCGCTTGAGGGCGCCAAAGAGCGAAGGCGCAGATTCGAGGAGCTCAGCATGGAGAGATCTAGCTCTAAGGATAAACTCGACAATCTTGTTAATCGGCTCGATTCGATTCGAGGCAGGATATCTGCATTGGGAGATCTATCTAATGAGGAGAGAGCGCTCAAGGGGAGAGAGCTTGAGATTGAGGATCTGATAACCGCGTTGAATAAAGAGAGGCTAGAGCTTCACAAGAGAGGAGAGGTCGTAAAATCCAGGATTCGTGAAGCAACCGAGAACCTCGAGAAGATCAAGGATCTGAAGGCAGACAGCCTCTGCCCGACATGCGAGCGACCCCTGGGCGAACAGTACGCTCTGCTCACAGAGAAATACAGAAAGGAGATCGCAAAATATCAGAGCGAGCTCAAGGGCATCGAAGGGGATCTCAAGATCGTAAATGAAAAGAACGAAGGGGCAAGACGCGAGAAGGATAAGATAAAGGATGAGCTCGAGTTGCTGAGCAGGAAGAGCAGAACATTCGCATATCTGGAGGCCGAGCAGAAGGAGATCGCGCGCCAGATATCAGAGATGAGGAAGAGGTTGTCTGAGATAGACGAGGCGCTTGAATCTTTGAGTCCCTGCGATTACGATCCCGAGAGGCATGCTGAGGTCGAGCGTGCTCTCTCTATTTACGATAGTCTCCTTGCAGAACGGGCTGCACTTCAGGAGCGAATGAGAGAAGTTCCGAGGGTGGAGAAGGAGATAGAGAAGACGAAGTGCGATCTCTCGGAGCTGGAGAATGAAGCTTTACAGATGTTGAAAAGCCTCACAAGCATCGAGTACGATGAACGCTCGTATCTGGAGGCGAGGTCGATTATATCTGAGCTGCAGGGCTCCTACGAGAAGCACAGGCTGCTTGAGATGCGCATCAGGGAGATAGGGGGTCTGGAGGAGCGTCTGGGATCGGAGGAAAAGAGAATCCGGGAGATCGATGGCAAGATCCTATCTATAGAGGAGGATATCTCAAAGCTCGGATTCGATCCTGATACCTATGAGAAACTGAGAGCTGAGAAGGCAAAACTCGAGAAGATCGAATCCGAGGCGATATCCCTCGAGATTGCGATCGCGGAGGAAGAGCGTATCAGATCGGGATTGGAGGACGCAGAGAGCGCGATCTTCGAGCTCGGATCGAAGATGCGCGAGCTACAGGAGAAGCTCGAGCTTCTCAGCTATAACGATGCTCTCTATGCGGATGCCAAACGCTCTCTTGAGCTGGCGGAGATAGAGCTCAAGCAAGCAACCTCTGCCTATGAGAAGGCGTCTGAAGATCTGAAAAGGCTGGAGTGGAATCTGGAAGAGCTCAACAGAGCTCTTGAGCGAAAGAGGGCCCTGGAGAATGAGCTCGAGTTTATGAATAGAAGAGCTCAGGTCATCACAACAGTCAGGGATATTCTCGTGAGATTCATGGATTCGCTTCTTGTCAGAGTCAGAAAAGAGATCGCTGATAATGCAGCTAGGATCATGGAGGAGGTAACTGGAAAGTACAGCATTCTCACGATAGATGATGATTTCAACATCCTCGTCGACGATAGAGGTACGGACTATCCAATCTCCAGGTTCTCTGGAGGCGAGATAGACATGATCGCCCTATCTGTGAGAATAGCGATAAGCGAGTATCTCATGAGGCTTTCAGGAGAGGAGAGCGGCTACTCATTCATGATACTGGACGAGGTCTTCGGCTCGCAAGACGTTGAGCACAGAGAGAGGATGATCAATATGCTCAGAAGCCTGGGAGACAGATTCCCCCAGCTCTTTGCGATAAGCCACATAAGCGATGTCCAGGGGCAGTTCGATAACACAATAGTAGTGAGCGAGGATGATGCGGGCAACAGCATTGCACATGCATGAAAGACTCTCCGTTATGCATTTCTCTCTCTGAGCTCTGAGAGTTCGATGAGCGCCTCCAGGACCTCATCCGGCACGAATACCCTCTCCCCTATTCGATTCATGGCGACCCATGTGTTCAGAGATGTGCATATGATCAGGACCTCCCTCTCGTTCGAGATCCTGCTGCCTATCTTATGGACGATCTCCTCCTTATTGCTGATCTCGACCCCGTGAGCGCATTCGATCGCTTTTATATGCAATCGGGCACTCTCAGCGATCTTGGATGCCATATGTTTTCTTCGATCTGCATTCTGCGCATGTCGAGACAACGCCGCACCGCAAACCCCGGAGCGATCTTATAGAATGTCAGGCAGAAGACCCGTCCCCTTTAATGGGGAGGGGGTCACTCTAACTCAATCGCACGTCATTGACCGAGACCACACCCGGAGAGAGGGGCGAGAATGGAACGTCGATATACACAGGATCCCCATAATCGTATATGGGAATGCCATTCATCGTGTTGCCGTTCGCGTTGTAGAATCTTATCGTCGCCATGTTGCCGGGCCAGATAGGCGGCATGATCGGAAATCCGACGATCATCGGGATTATTTGCTTGTTATGATCCATATCATGGTTCAGAACCTTCGAGCCTGCTGTTAGCCCGTCTACCTCACTTAATCGCACGTCATTGGTCGCTGTGAGCCCCGCGGGGAGCAGCGTTTTGAGGTATATAGGATCTCCAAAGTCGTAGCCGGGTGAAGAGCCTCCCAGGTCCATGAAGTATATGCCAGCTACAAGCGGCGGTGCCGGAAGAGGCTTCAATGGCTGACCGAGATCAACATCGCCGGGCGAGACCTTACTGCCCGCTGAATAGTTGAGGCCAGATGTCAGACGTATATCGTTAGCATTGATCGTGGTCGGAACCGTGCTCCCGAAGTGAAGATAAACCATATCGCCATCATCGAAGATACCCGGATTCGGCCCGATATCCCAGTATCCTGTATCTATCGGAACCTGCGAACCGCCGAAGTCGACAAGAGGGAGACCCAGGTCGAGAGATACATTATCAACTTTCGACCCGAACTGGGAGGCTGCTACTCCTACTAATAATATAATTGCTGACCACACAATAAGATGCATGCATCTTTCAGACATAGATCGTGCTCCCTTTTTTGATATAGACAAAACTTAATTCTGAAGTTTTCTTATAAATCTATTGTGGTTATCTTGCTGTGTTGAATATTTCCTCTGAGCACCCCATGTCATAGTCTGCCTGGCTTCTTTTTCTGCGTTTTAATGTATTACAATATTATAAAAATTGGACTTTAGATTGTCTTTGCATCATTTTTGCATCCACATGCTCGCACGATATTCTTTTTACCGCCGAGAAGTCGGATTCAGCACGCTGGAGGCATGCCTGCAGATATTTTTGATCTCACAGATATCGCATAGCGGCTTCCGAGCTTTGCAAACCATTCTCCCATGGCGGATCAAATTTATATGCAATGATAAATATTTTTCGACAGGAGTTATGTCCTCCAGAACCCTCTGCGCCTCTTCGATGCTCGCATCCTCTGGGACCAGTCCGATTCTTTTCGAGACGCGATAAACATGAGTGTCAACGGGCATGGCTGGCATATCAAAGCCAAAGAGCATGAGAACCGCTGCGGTCTTCGCGCCCACTCCCGGGATCGATCTCAGGTAATCTCTTGCAGCTTCAGCATCCATTTTTCTTAGGGGAGATAGATCTATCGAGCCGAAGTCTCTTTTCAGCCTCTGAAGGGCGCTCTTTATGCGAGATGCTTTTATCTCCGCAAGACCACCCGGGCGAATCGCAGCTGATATCCGCTCCTCCGGCGCGTCGATCATCTCCTCATAATCTCTGAATGAACTCTTCAGTTGTTCAAACGCCCTGCTGGAGTTAACATCCGATGTGTTCTGCGAGAGGATCGTCAGAACCAGGAGATCCACGGGATCGGCTATTCTCGCCTGCGGTACACCATAGACAGATTCGAGTATCTCGATCACATTTGATATCAAGCTTCCAGACATATGGCGATCTATCGATTCGACTTTTTGTGACCTGGGCCTGCCCGAATAAAAGATTTTGATTGCGAATTCGCTGATCAAAGCTTTTGATCTCGGTGGTCCCTCCGCTGTTATCCGGCAAGTCCTGCCGATTCCACACCGGCCTCAAGACCTAATTTGAGCGCTGCTCTCAATCAAATGCTCTGCCAAGTTCCATTCTTGAAGACCCTCATGGATGAGCTGCTCTTTGCGAAGATCATGGTCTTCGTCCAGTTCTTCTCAAATGGATCCCATATCATCATAGCCAGAGATCTGTTTCTGAATTCAGATTGTACCGCGACGAGCGGATATGGAAAGCTGCTTGTGAATGGCTTGTAGAAGCTCAAAGGCTGCGAGACAGGAACTTTTGTATAGAATATCGGATCCGTGAAGTACTGTCTGATCTCGCCGTAATCAGGCGCACCCACATATCCGCCTTCCAGCCAATCCTGAGCGCTGGCGCACATCCCTACAAGCAGGCAGGTCAGCAAGAGAATGGCTATTCGCATCATTCTAATCGATTGCCTGGGTTTCAACTGATTGCTATTTAAATCTGATGTAGAAGAAGCAGGACCTGTCCGAATAAGCGTAAGATCGCTCTGATAACCAGCAGCTGTAGAGCATCTCATCTCAACCGCCTTATCTTATCCGGACAAATCCATACAATGGACGTGTCAGAATAAGGATTAAGTCTTTCCTGACATGCAGAAGCGGTAAAGGTCCGAATTTCTGGCCTCAGCGCTTATCCGGACAGGTCCCATACAATCACAGAAAAGATATTTAATACCCTTCTGCAGAGAATCTGCCTCCCATGGGACATGTGCTATTCAGCCCGCTGAACTGGGGTCTTGGCCATGCATCTCGCGATATCCCGATTATCAGAGAGCTTCTGGCGCGTGGACATGATGTGACTGTGGCATCGAGCGGCAATGCGCTTGAGCTGCTGCGAAAGGAGTTTCCGGAGTGTGGATTTATAGAATACAAGGACTATCCTGTACCGTACAGCTCGACGAGGTTCTTCCTGCCTAAGTTCACAGCGTATCTGCCTATAATGATGAAAGCACTTGCAGTGGAGCGAAGAAAGCTGGAACTGATATTATCCAAAGATAAATACGATATGATCATAAGCGACAACAGGATGGGTGTCTATTCAAAGGAGATACCTTCGTTTTTTATAACACATCAGCTCAGATTCAGCGTCCCCTTTTTCCTATGGCCGGTGGAGATCGCAACCCTATATGTTAATGGCTACTTCCACAAGAAGTTCACGGGCGTGATCGTTCCTGATAATCCACCAGGGCCGAATGCGATAAGCGGGAAGCTCTCCAGATCCAGCTTTAAGGTCACGAACATCAGGGTATTCTACTCTGGGATTCTCTGCAGCACGAAGAAGATGGATTTGAGAGAGGATCTCGATTTCTTGGTTATAATCTCAGGACCTGAGCCTCAGAGGACCAAGCTCGAGGAGATCCTGCTCTCCCGCATAACAGAGCTTCCCGGGAAGAAGGTCGTGCTGCTCGGAAGTCCTAGAAGAAACTATTTCAAACAGCTGGATGAGAACACGCGGGTCTATTCTTACGTACCTACGGATGTTAAGGTCGAGCTCATGAACCGCGCGAGGTTTGTGATAAGCAGATCCGGCTACACTACTATGATGGAGATCGCGGAGCTCGGCAAGAAGCACGGCTTGTTCATACCAACTCCAGGACAGACCGAGCAGGAGTATCTCTCCAGGTTCTATAGGGATATGGGATGGTTCCTCTCGAGAAGCCAGTACAGACTCGATCTTGTAAATGATGTTGAAAGAGCGATGGGCTACAACGGCTTTCCGGATATGCCGAGGACGGAGGAGAACGTCAGGCGGCTGTATGAAGAGCTTCTCGCCCAGTATCTGGAATGATGAGCTCTGGCGGATATCCATTCAGCAGATATTCAGAGATACATTCCGTGTGGTGCTCTTTGTGTTGCAGGGCAGATATTAACTAGAGGAAACATCTTGTTGGATATTCGACGACCTCTCGAGAGATCCAAGGATCGGACCATCATGACCGAAAATTCGATGAAAGCTATGGTTTTGGAGAGACCACGCCAGCCTCTCCGCGTGTGTGAGATGGATCCTCCAGCTCTCCGTGAGAAGGAAATCCTGATCAGGGTAAACGCCTGTGGCATATGCCGCACGGATCTCCACATCATTGATGGGGAGCTCACCGGTGCGAAGCTGCCGCTCATCCCTGGCCACGAGATAGTGGGAACGGTTGTGGAGAGGGGTGAGAATGCGGACCGCTTCCATATCGGGGAGAGGGTCGGAGTGCCATGGCTCGGCTACACGGATGGATCATGCAGGTACTGCCAGCGCGGCGATGAGAACCTATGCGATGGCGCTATGTTTACAGGATATACGCTAGATGGCGGTTATGCGGAGTATACAGCAGCCGATGAGCGTTACTGTCTTCGCATCCCTGAGAGTTATGAGGATAGCAGAGCGGCCCCACTTCTATGCGCAGGGCTCATAGGTTACAGAGCTTACAAGATGGCGTTATCGAAGCCTGGCCTGCAGCGTCTCGGAATCTATGGATTCGGGGCGGCGGCTCATATAATCGCTCAGGTCGCGAGATTCAACGATATCGATGTCTATGCGTTCACACGCCCCGGAGATCTCGAGGCTCAGGAGTTTGCGCGATCTCTCGGCGCCGTGTGGGCCGGCGGGTCAGATGAAGCGCCGCCGGAGGAGCTGGATGCTGCCATAATCTTCGCGCCTGTGGGTTCTCTGGTGCCTGCTGCCCTAAGAGCCACATCAAAGGGGGGAAGCGTGATCTGTGGCGGCATACACATGTCTGATATACCATCCATCCCCTACAGCATGCTCTGGGAGGAGCGAAGCGTGAAATCTGTAGCGAACCTGACGCGAAGAGACGGCGAGGAGTTCATGGCTATTGCAAGGGATTTACACATAAAGACGGAGGTCCACGAGTTCAAGCTCGAGGATGCCAACGAAGCGCTATCCCTTCTCAGAGCCGGCAAGATCCGCGGGGCAGCCGTCTTGAAGATCTGATCTGCTCTTCGCCCGGCTCGAGTTTGTTTTGTAGCACTGGAGATCCGCGTTGATTTATATTTTGTGCGCATCATTTCAAAAGTGTGAGTACGGCTCTTCAATGGCGTTGGCGAAAGAGCGGATTGATGATCCAGGATGCCCACAGCTATCGGCGCAATCTTTTTATCCTGAGTTACGATGTTCATTCTGCCTTCGCACTTATTATATGATGAGGATTTGAAATGGCCAGAATGCATAGTCGTAAGAAGGGTTCATCGAGATCGAGACCACCGCTGGTTGATAAGCTGCCCGAGTGGTGTGATATCAGCAAGGAAGAGCTTGAGAAGACGATAATGATGTTACACGAGCGGGGCATGTCTACAGCCATGATCGGGCTCACCCTCAGAGACCAGTACGGCGTGCCGAACGTGAAGATTATACTCGGCAAGAATCTAAGTAAGTTCTTGAAGGAGAGAAATGCGCTTCCAGAGATACCAGAGGATCTGAGCAATCTCATGCGGAAGGCGCTCGGCATCAGGAGACATCTGCTCAGAGCTCTTCCCAAGGGGGCTGTGAGTGAGACAAGTGGCGGCAAGCTGCCAAGAACGAAGGATGTTCATAATAAGAGAGCGCTCCAGCTCGTGGAGAGCAAGATCCGCAGGCTTGTGAAGTATTACAAGCGTGTTGGAAGGCTGCCCTCCACATGGGATTATAGGCCAGAGGCTGCAGAGATTCAGATATCGTCGAAACAGTGAGTATGAAATCGCTTGAGAAGGCAGCGGAGTCGATAGCCAAAGCGATTATGCAATACGACAGCGTCGTGGTCGTATCGCATGACGATGCTGACGGCATATCTGCTGCTGGGCTGGTTTGCAACGCGCTTGCGAGAGCAGGCATACCCTTCCAGGCAAGGCTCACACCGCGGCTGAACGAAGAGTCCATCGAGGGCCTGGAGGGGCCCGTGATCTTCTGCGACATGGGCAGCGGCCAGCCTGAGATAGTCTCCGGAATAAAAGAAGATGTCATAGTGCTCGATCACCACCGGCCGGTAGGAACTCTTGACTGCATCTCCCTCAATCCCCACAACTTCGGAATCGATGGCGCCTTTGAGTTGAGCGCATCGGGGGTAGCGTACTCGGTCGTGAGGAAGATGGGGGATAACAGGGATCTCGCGGGGCTTGCGCTTGTCGGTGCCATAGGCGATAGACAGGCCATGGTGGGTGCCAACAGATCCATATTGGAAGAGGCGCTGGCAGCAGGTGCTGTTGAGGTCCGCCCGGGGCTGAAGATGGCTGAGGATGGAAACGTGGAGGATGTATTTGAGCGCTCTGTGGAGCCGGTGCTTGACTTCACGGGAGATCCGGAGAAGGTGCGGGCATTCCTCAGCGAGGTCGGCGTAGCTGGCAAGGTGGAGGATCTGAATGGCGCGGCTCTGACGAGGCTATCCACAGCGATAGTCCTGAAGCTGCTCAGCCAGGGAAGCTTCGCAGCGGACTCTGTGGTAGGAGAGGTCATCAGGCTGAAGCGAGAGGTTGTGGAGAACGCATTCGAGCTTGTGCTCCTGCTAAACGCATGCGGCCGTCTTGAGAGGCCTGGAATCGGGCTTACCCTTTGCCTGAGAGATAGATCCGCCCTTCCTGAGGCGAGAAGGATCGCCGAGTCTTACAGAAAGGAGATACTCGCCGGTATAGAGCTTCTCCGCAGGAATCATAAGACTTTGAACAGCATAAGATACCTTATAGCTGAGAACCTTTACGGCGGCGGGGTTATAGCAGGACTTGGCATCAGATACCTCTACACAGACAGACCGCTTGTAGTGCTCAACTACAAAGATGGTGTAGTCAGGGTCTCAGCCAGGGGCACCAGGCCGCTTATCAAGAGAGGCCTCGATCTATCGGTCGCAGTCAGACAGGCCGCAGAGAGCGTTGGAGGCATAGGCGGCGGGCATAACATAGCTAGCGGCGCCTCGATACCTCCGGGTACGGAGGAGCGCTTTCTTATGAAGCTCGATGAGATCATCGGTGGTCAGCTGAAAGGATGATATCGGTAAGACTCATCTTTTATGATGAACACGTTGAGGACATATCAAAGGCATTGGAGCCGGATAATCTGCCTGATATGAAGGTCTCTCTGCATGACGATGCTCTGGAGATAGAGCTCCATGCGGAGAAGATCGGCACGGTATTGTCCACTGTAGATGATTTGCTGATGAACATCAAGGTGGCTGAGGAGACCATAAGCTCCTCGGAGGTTTGAGATGAGATTCCACTTAGAAGCGAGCCTGAGGCTCAGTGGCGATGCTAAAAAGGCGGAGAGCGATATCTCCGATTTCTTCGAAAAGCAGGCTGTAGAGATCCTGAAGAAAGGCGCACCAGAAGGCAAGGGCGCTAAGATCGTGGCTTGGAGCATCTCAGGAGATAGGTTGGATATAAGGATAGATAGCGACAGGTATGTGAGAGCGCATGATGCCCTTCTCAGGCTCAGAAGACCACTGGCGGAGATGCTCGGCAAGAAGCATCGTCTGGGGATAAGGGGTGTTGATGTAGACAGATTTGTTATAGAGATCGAGTCTGACAGACCGATAAGCCACAAGATACCTTATATCAAGGAGTCAAGATACGATAACGGCATCCTGACTGTCGTGCTCGGCATCGAGGATCCCAAGCGCGGCTGGACATGGATGCTCGAGAACAGGATACCGGACAGGATCGTGAATCTCTTGGAGGAGAAGCTCCAGAGCTATGGAGGAAAGGCTGAGCACTGGGAGCTCTTGTGGGAGAGCCCACCAAGAGAGCCCAAGTTCAAGGAAGATCCGACCCAGGAGATGATCAAGAGGGGCTGGATAAAGCACGGATCCGCAAGGGGTCAGTGGATACACGGCCCCCAGTCGACACACCTCTTCAGGACATTTGAGAAGATCGTCTTGGAGAAGATACTAGAGCCGCTTGGTTACAGGGAGATGATATTTCCCAAGCTCGATACATGGGATGTGTGGAAGAGAAGCGGTCACGCGCAGGGCGTATACCCCGAGATATACTACGTCTGTCCGCCGAAGACAAGGGATCCGGCATTCTGGGAAGATGTAATTGATTACTACAAGGTCACGCATGAGGTCCCGCTTGAGCTCATAAAAGAGAAGATCGATTATCCGATCGGCGGGATGTGCTACGCTCAGTGCCCGACGTTCTGGGTCTTCTTGCAGGGTGCCACGCTTCCTAATGATGAATTGCCCATAAAGGTCTTCGATCGCTCCGGTACGAGCCACAGATACGAATCAGGGGGCATCCACGGGATCGAGCGGGTGGATGAGTTTCATAGAATTGAGATAGTCTGGCTCGGCACGAAGGAGCAGGTTATGGAAGAGGCTGAGCGTTTGAAAGAGAGATACAAGCGGATATTCGAGGAGATACTGGAGCTGCGCTGGCGCATGGCCTGGGTCACACCATGGTTCATGGCACAGGAAGGAAAAACGGGACTAGCGGAGATGGAGGGTGCCGGCACAATAGACTACGAGGCCTTGCTTCCGTACAACGGTAATTGGATCGAATTCCAAAATCTCTCGGTCAATGGCGAGAAATACCCCAAGGGATTCTCCGTGAAATCACAGAGCGGCGAACCTCTATGGAGCGGATGCAGCGGTGTCGGTCTTGAGAGATGGGCGAGCGCATTCTTGAGTCAGAAAGGCCTCGACCCGGAGAACTGGCCTGAGGAGTTCAGAAAAAGATGCGGCCAGATGCCAAAGGGGTTCAGGTTCCTCTGAGCCTCATCTCTTTTGTGTAGCCTTTGATGGACCTGTCCGAATAAGGATTACGTCTTTCTGACATGCAGAAGCGGTAAAAGGTCCAAATCTCCTCTGCGCTTATCCGGACAGGTCCCTTTTGAGTTGGCATCAAACGCCGACTTGAAATTTCATTGTTAAAGAGTATCCTGATAAGTTTTTAATTCGATGCGCTTCAAACTGTAATTTATGCTTACATTAGAAGAGGGGAAGCGGGCTGTAAAGCTTGCAAGAGATGCACTTGCTCTTTATTTAAAGAATAAGGAGATAATGAACCCAGATGGTCTGCCAGAGATCTTCGATAAGAAGAGAGGTGTATTTGTAACGCTCCTCAAAGGTGGTGATCTGCGGGGATGCATAGGTTATCCGCGGCCGGTCCTACCCTTAGGAAGGGCCATTGTGGACTCGGCGATAAATGCAGGCACGCGGGACCCGAGATTCCCAAGAGTGCGCCCAGATGAGCTGGATGAGATAACGATAGAGGTGACGGTGCTCACAGAACCCCAGATGATCGATGTAGATAGAAGAATGTTGCCGGAGAGTATACAGATCGGAAGGCACGGCTTGATAGTGACCAAGGACTTCTGCTCAGGGCTTCTTTTGCCTCAGGTCGCCACGGAGTACGGCTTCGATTCGGTGGACTTTTTGTGCCAGACATGCCTTAAGGCGGGGCTTCCTATAGATGCCTGGCTGGATGATGATACCGTGGTTGAGTGCTTTGAGGCCCAGATCTTCTCCGAGATCGAGCCGAAGGGCGAGGTAATCGAGAAGAAGCTGCCAGTGTGCGGCTGCGAGACGCAATAGAGTTTTGATCTCGTATGCTCGAACTGATAATTCCCTTCTTCTTCATATTGCTGATTCTGTTGCTGGCTCTTCCGCTTATCTTCGTATATCTATTTATACGCATCACCGAAGAGGCCTTCCAGCAGATCGGATTCGGCCACTGGCATGCATCTCTGATGGTCTTCGGCTCCATAGCTGGGAGCATGATAGATATACCGCTACATGCAGGTGTCATAACATCATATCCAGCATTTATGATCGGTATTGTTAACAGCCTCTCACTAGATGTACCGATGTCCTTCCATCCCGTGCGTCTCGCTGTAAACGTCGGCGGCTGCATTCTGCCGGTTATTGTGAGCATGGACCTCCTCAGGCGTCGCAGGGCCCCTCTGACAAACGCCATGATAGGAACGATCGCCGTTGCCATCATCACTTATCTCATGGCGGAGCCTGTTGCTGATAAGGGTATTATGCTTCCGGTTTACGTCCCGCCGACAGCTGCAGCTCTTGTGGCAGTCGCATTGTGCAGGGGATACAGGACCGCACCTGCGACCGCTTACATCAGCGGCTCTTTGGGAACACTGATAGGCGCGGATGTGATGAATCTGCTCACGCCAGGAGTGCTGCCCGCGCTGGCACCACCATCCCCATATGCGCGCCCTCTTGTGCTCTCCATAGGCGGCGCAGGTATATTCGATGGCATATTCCTCACAGGGGTAATGGCGGTCCTCCTCGCATCGGTTGTGGTGTGCATAATAAAAGGAGAGAGGTGCGAGAGGCGAAGAGTTCCCATATCTTAGCGGAACCATGGTTGTGGAGATCAACCTCTCGGATTTTCCAGCATCGCACGCTTACGCAAATCTATAAATGAACCGACTACGACAGTCCTGTAAGCCGACGTGGGCTAAAATCACATGGATGCGGGCAATACGGGACTCCAGAATGGGAGTTAGGAGGCTATCGCTTGATTCACGAGATAATCCAGCTGAGCAGGAAGACTGCAGATGGCTACGTGATAAGTCTGGGATATCTTAAGCTGGTATGTGCGGTCACGGATCGCGGTATGATAGGATGCGGAGCGTACGATGTCGAAGCCCTCGATCGCCATGGATATCCAGCTGCGAAGGTCAGATCGAGGACCGGCGGTATTATTGCAAGTATCGACGATCTTTTAAAAGGAGAGGTCTTTCAGGTCAATAACGCGGCCTTAAAGCTGGGGGTCAGAGAAGGCATCTCGGGCCGCGAGGCTCTCGAGATGATGTAGACAGAGTTCGACCTCTGGGATTCTTCGCGATTCATCAAGCTTCTGAGATGATCAGATGCCCAAAAGCTCATCGTCCCAGCATCCTGTGTTCCTCCCCCACCCTATCAACCCATGCATGAGAGTGTTGAAGTTGATTGCCTTTGGACCCGTCCCATCCAGACGTCTGGGGCGCAGCCTGGGGATAAACAACATCCCGCACAAGGTCTGCACCTATTCCTGTGCCTACTGTCAGGTGGGCAGGACTATTCAAATGGGGGTCATGCGCCGTCCCTATTATTCTACTGATGAGATCTTTGATGAAGTCGAGAAGAAGGTGGAAGAGTCCAGGGAAGTGGGGATGACCATCGACTGTCTAACCTTTGTTCCAGATGGAGAACCCACATTGGATTTAAATCTGGGGCATGAGATTGATATTCTGAGGCCTTTGGGTATCAAGATAGCGGTGATAAGCAATGCTTCCTTGATATGGGCGGAAGATGTCCGAAATGAGCTTTGCAAAGCTGATTGGGTCTCACTGAAGGTGGACGCCATCGAAGAGACGGCCTGGCGCAAGATAAACCGGCCCCACAGATCGCTCGAGCTGAAGACAATTCTGCAGGGCATTTGCGACTTCGCCAGGATCTACAGTGGTACGCTTGTCACTGAGACTATGCTGCTAGAGGGCATCAACGACAGCGAACATGCCCTGGAGCAGGTCGCAGATTTCCTTTCCGAGGTGAAGCCGGCATGTGCATACATCTCCGTACCCACCCGACCGCCGGCGGAAGTTTGGGCCAGGTTACCATCAGATGAGAGCATCAATCGGGCCTATCAGATATTCGCTTCGAGATTAAAGCATGTGGAGCTTCTTGTGGGATATGAAGGCAATTCCTTTGCGCCTACAGGAGATGCAGAGCAAGATCTTCTGAGCATAATGGCAGTGCATCCACTAAGAGAAGATGCGGTGAAAAATTTTCTTAAACATGCCGGTGCAGAGTGGAATGTAATTCAGAGGCTGATCGACTCCGGCGAGATTGTTGAGACTCAATACGGAGGGAAAAAGTTTTATCGGCGTGCTGCGTTGAATAATTCGAGGCAATATAGTCGTTAGCCATCAATTCTTATCAAATTTCAAATACGTGTGAAATGATCCTTGGCTATTGGATTTTGGAACATTATTCAACACAGCAGCTGAGGACGCCCCTTTATATACTACCTTTATATACCCCTACATTTAAAAACCATGCTGGAGATGGATATGGAGTCCACAATAAATATAGAGAACGTGGTGGCATCCACAAAGCTTGCTGAAGAATTCGATCTCGTGAAGATCGAATCTGAGCTTGAGGGCGCTGAATATAACAAGGAGAAGTTTCCAGGCCTTGTTTACAGGGTTAAGTCTCCTAAGGCTGCTTTTCTGATATTCACATCTGGTAAGGTCGTCTGCACTGGTGCAAAGAACGTCGATGATGTGAGAACCGTCATAACTAATATGGCCAAGACCCTCAAGTCCATCGGGTTTGACAATATCAACCTGGAGCCGGAGATCCACGTCCAGAATATTGTGGCCTCCGCCGATCTCAAGACGGATCTGAATCTCAATGCCATCGCTCTCGGTCTCGGCCTCGAGAACATAGAGTACGAGCCAGAGCAGTTTCCGGGTTTGGTGTACAGGATCAAGCAACCGAAGGTTGTGGTGCTCATATTCAGCTCCGGAAAACTGGTGGTGACCGGCGGCAAATCTCCGGAGGAGTGCGAAGAAGGCGTCCGGATAGTAAGACAGCAGCTCGAGAGCCTCGGCCTTCTGTAATCAGATGCTCTTCAAGATCCAAAGTGCAGCTGAATGTACGACGAGATGCGCTGAGTGTAATGAAGATAAAGGAAATTCACTATCTTTAAGGGCGGTTGGAAGGAAGCGATGCTATTTGGGCAGAAGGATAATTTCATCAAGCATCTACAGCATGTCGAATTTACTGTAAATCCATTGCATATAGCACCTCTTAGTATCGATCCGCAGATGATTTACACCAAATCGGCGATATTCCTCAGAGGCCAATAGGGCTGATCGAGTCCGAGTTGTTCGACGCTGCATCTTAGACAATGAGGTTTGATAGAGAATGGTACGCCTTAAACTCCTATCTTCAGGCCGGCGAGGAGGGCACTCCTGTGGATATATTTGGACGAAAGCGCTATCAAGAGCGGATTGCTGAGCTGGAAAAACGCCTTGAAGAGATCGCCAAGGAGAATGAAGAGCTTAAGCTGACGCTAGCAAAACGCGAGGAGCGGCTCAGAAAGATAACGAGCGCATATCAGGAGACCCGGCGCGCGCTGAAGGATGCTGAGATCAGATTGAGTGCTCAAAAAGAACCAACTCGGGAGGAGGCTCTTACAACTACAGGAATTCAAAGATACACAGCCAGGGAGATGAAGAGACTGCTCCGGAGGCTGGAATCGATAGAATCACAGGAAGACGACATTCTCAGCGAGTATCTCATGCCAGGCGAGGGTTTTGGTGGTATGGAGAGCATGCAAGAGGCTGAGATACCGAGATCTATCAGAGCCTCGGCTTCTGAAAGAGGTATGGCTATACTGAGAATGCCGGATCTTTTCACGCTCCTCATCATTCCGCCCATTCCCTTCGATGCCAAGAGCCTCACGAGGGCCCGCAAGTTCGATCTCAAACCTCTCAGGGGCATCCTCGAAACGCCTGTTCTTCTTGTCTCAGCGCATGCTGGTGACAGCATGATAATGGTGGCTCTGGACGCGGAGCACATCGAAGCATGTGATGTGGTGAAAACGCCTGTAAAGGAGAAGCACTCCAAAGGAGGGTGGTCGCAGCGCAGGTTCGAACGTCTGAGGGAGGAGGATATAAGAAGGCATGGCGATGAGCTGAAGGAGCGGGTCGAGAGGATGGTTGAGCGCTATGCTCCAATCATAAGGTACGTGGCTCTGAGCGGGGAGGCGGAGCTTGTGAAGCAGCTGAATTCATCTTTGAGATTGCCGGAAATAAGAGTTAGGATGAGCAAGCACGACGCTAAAGATCCAGAAAGGACGCTCGATGAGCTTTACACACATATAATCTGTAAACTGCCATGACCATGGATGATATAGAGCTGGAGCGCCTGGCATCGTCGAGGGATGCCGGGCCTGAGATTCTCGAAGAGCTATCAAAGTCGATCTCCTGGAGGGTAAGGAGAGCAGTCGGATGGAACCCCTCCACGCCGGTCGCTGTACTGAAAAGGCTTGCCAGAGACAGGGTTCAGTGGGTCAGGGAGGCGGTTGCCGGTAACCACAACACGCCTCCAGATCTCCTGGAGATGCTCGCGAGAGACCCCGATGGCTATGTGAGGTCCGCAGTCGCATTGAATCAGAGTACACCGGCTCGGCTGCTTTCAGAGCTGGCGGATGATGAGATGGTGGACTTCGATGCGACAGAGGAGCGGCTGCGCTACATAGTGATGGAGGCCGTGGCGAAGAATACGAACACTCCATCCGAGGATCTGATAAGACTCTCCGAGAGCCCGAGCGAGGATGTGAGAGCTGCGGTCGCATCAAATCCTAAGTCGCCGATCGATATCATAAAAAAACTTTCGCGAGATCAGAGCTGGCTCGTCAGGCTCAGCGTCGCAAAGAATCCGGCAACTGAGCCTGAGGTTCTGGTCCATCTAGCATACGACAGGATCACGGATGTGAGAGCTGCGGTCGCGATTAACCCGCGATCACCTGAGGAGTCCCTACGCGCGTTATCCAAAGATAGAATGATAGAGGTGAGACGTGCTGTTGCGGAGAACCGTAACACCCCCACCGACGTTCTCGAGGCGCTCTCATATCACTGGTCTTTCATGGTGAGAGAGGCTGTCGTAAAGAACAGATCCACACCAATAGCCATTGTGGAGAGGCTCTGCAGCGATCCAGATCCCAGCGTAAATAAAGCTGCAAAGGAAAGATCAAAAATAATAAAATAAGCACAGCCTGTGGCGCTGTGCCTTATCTCTGCAGCCGCTTCTTCAGCTCTTCGAGCTCTCCGGTCCTGTAGAGGTACGCGCCGATCGCGGCGAGCAGGAGTATCAGAAGGACCAGAGCCCAGATCGTCCAGCCGCCTTTCGACTCCTCGACTGAGACCGTCTTCTGGACGCCATCAACCTCAAAGGTGTAGACGCCAGCCTCCTTTGGCTTGTACTCGAATGTTACCTTCTCGACCTCGCCGGGATCTACTGTGATGCTTCTGTTGGCCGTGGCGTTCTTGTTCACGAAGAGCTGCATCCCTCTGGTATCCGGCGTTGTGCCCTTGTTCCGGACCTCGGCGACAATCTTCAGCGTCTTTCCAGCAACTGCATCACCGGTAACGTTTATGGCCACCACGTTGAGCGGGGATACGACCCTCACGACCTTTGTGGCCTTATCATAACCGCCGGCTTCAACGGCTATCGTATGATCGCCGGTCTCGTTTATCGACAAAGATATCGTGCCCTTGCTGTCCGTTAATCCGACCGGTCTGTCGTCTACGCTGACATTTACTCCGGCTATCGCTGTGGTTGCATTTGCTCCGCCCCTGACAGTCACCACGAAGAGCTCGTCCTTGATAACCTCCGGAGGCGCTGTGATCACAACTCTTCTCAGCTCGGCCTCAGATCTCACTATCAGCGTACCGCTTCCATCCTCATAACCGCTGAGCTTCGCCTGAACCTGCACGCTTCCTGCCTTCTCCGGCGTGTACCTGATCATTCCACCGGCATCTGTGGTACCGATCTCCTTTCCTCCGACGAGAACTTTGGCTCCACTGACAGCCTTTCCGCCAGATGTTACCTGAATCATAACGGGCACGCCGACCATCGCCTCTGTGAGATTGATCCTCAGCGGCTCCGTCTTTCCAACGCGAAGGGCTATCGGGCAGAGAGCTCTCTCCACATTGTCGGCTACCCTAAACTTCAGGTTGCCCATGATCTCTATGTCCCTGCCCCGGCCGAGGCTTATCGAGCCGTCATTCTTCATCGTTATGCCCTCGTCTGATAGCGAGTCCACCTCCATCTTGCCGTGCTTGTCGCCCTCCTCGACCGACTCAGGGCTATCAGATACCTGGAAGATTCCATCGACAGTCGCCAGATCAGCCTCTCTGCCCCTGAAGACATTGCTTATATGGGCTGCGATTATCGGAACATCCTCTGAGCTTATCCGGATCTTGTAGGTATAAGTCGACGATTCCATATCACCGGATTTCGGGACGACGACCCTGCTGTCCACCTCGTTACCGTCTTTAGTGAGAGCGAGCCATACCTTGTTCCCGTCAAGATCTACCTCTTTGATCTGGAGCTCATATCCCTCCTCAAGCGGCAGAACAGATCCGGATGAGATCGTCCTCTCTTCGTCGCTATCGATCAGAACCTTTCTGAGCTCTCCATTGTTTATTATGCTGAACTCGTCTGTGAATAGTGTTTCATTGTTGTATCCTGCGAAATATTTGTCAGCCATAAAGCCGATGACATCGTATCTGCCCCATCCGCTGAATTCGAACTCCACAGGCTGCGGCGAGGTCTCGTATTTCAGCTCGCCATCCTCTATCTTGCTTCCTGAGAACTTGGCGATGAGCTTCTCAGTGCCTATATCCTCGTCGATATCGTAGTAGAACCCCTCGAAGTTGTATGGTGTCCATGTGAAGCTCTCAACCTTGCTCGGATCTACCACTGTACCCCTGACTTCATAAGTGCCGACCCTCTCCACAACCGGAGCAAACCTGAGAGCATCCGACTCCGCTACCTGCAAGCCGACTCCGCCCATCAGCTTTACGGTGGTGCCCTTTCTCAGGGTTACCGAGTCCTTATTCTCCATCTCTATTCCGGCATCTGAGACGGAGACGACCTCCATCTTATCATACTTGTCACCCTCTTCGACAGAGGCATAGGTATCAGATATCTGGAATAGGCCATCGATCGTCACGAGGCTCGACTCGGCGCCTGCGAATACACTCGATACATGTGCCATGATGAGAGGAACGTCCTTGCTGCCGATCTTCTCTTTGTACATGTAGGTGGCGCTCTTCACGCTATCCGGAGATATGACCTTGCTATCGATCTCCTCCCCATCCTGCGCGAGTGCGAGATAGACCTTGTTGCCGTTGATATCGATCTCCTTGATCCTGAGCTCATAGCCCTCTTCCAGAGGCAAGACCGAGCCTGCAGTGATCGTCTTTTCATCATCGCTGTCTATCAGCACACGCCTGAGCTGATTCTCATTTATAAGACTCACATCATCGGTGACCTCTGTGCCGAAGTAACCGGCGAAGTACTTCTCGGCCATGAATCCGAGGACCTGATATTTACCCCAGTCCTCGAACTCGTAGCTTATGTCCTGAACCCTGCTCGTGTACCTGATGTTCCCCGTGTCGATGGCTCTGTTGTACGTGCTGCCCGATCGGCTGACTGTAATCGTAAGCCGCTCCGTGCCCACCATGTCATCTATGTCGTAGAAGAATCCGGAGAATGTCTGTGGTGTCCAGGTGTATGTCTCAGGCATCCCCTCTCTCCAGATCCTGTCGGTGAAGAGTTCCTCTTCTACTTCCTCTTCAACCGCCTGTGGCATCTCCTCCTCAGTCACGTTCTCGGCTTCTGTGATGTTCTCCGCTGTCTTATTCTCCTCCACCGTCACGTTTGCCAATGTGATGTTAGAAGATGTAATATTGCTCAATCCCTGGAGGGGGACTGCAATTGATGTCTGATTAATTGATGTTTCATTGATCGATGGTTTATTTGCAGACGTCAGGTTACCTTCCGGTACCAGCCCTTCAGGGGTCACGAGCTCCGATTCGTTCCCAGGAAGTGCGCCTGAAGCCGCTGTTTCATTCACACCCATGCCCAAAGCTGTGCGGTTCTGCTCATCTGAAGCGCTCGCGTTTGCATTTAAGCTTACAGATCCGGTGAGGTTTCGGCTCTCGTTAATCTGCTCTTTCGTTTCGTTCGACTCGATCGCGCTATTCGCCTCGGTTGTCGTGTTCTTCCGATCAACAGTCTCCACCGTCTCATTCGTGCTCGTGGAAGATCTGCCCAATGTGACTGGGGTCCTTGCTGTATTGTTGCCCAGCCTCTTGAAGTTCACACTGATTCCGCTGGATGGAATTTCTGTTGAGAAGAAATCATCATTTGGAACGACCGCCTTTCCTACACCCTGCTCTTCGGTTGCACCTTCTGTCGCGTTCTGTGCAAAACCCAATGATAAAAAAATAACTGACGCAACGATGAGAGCTAGGATACAAAGATATTTTCTATACATGAACACCTCCCAGGCGATATTCTATACTTTGTTTACTGTATATATATTTTATGTGAACATATTTCCTGCGCTATTCTTCCGACTATGTGATGTACTACTTATTATACTCTGTGGCTACTTCAGAGGACCCGTCCGGATAAGCGCTGAGGCCAGAAAGCATGTCAGAAACACTTAATCCTCATTCGGACAGGCCCACTTCAGAGGATATGCCGGGATAAAGTGGCTCTGATAAAAATAGCTTCAAGGCGCTGTGTCGAATAACTCGAAACGTCATGGTCGATGGCGATTGATTCTTATCAAAAATCTAATTTGTGTGAATTAGTTAGCTTCTATTGAATAAAGTTATTCGACATACCATTTCAAGACATCTCTTAAGCTCTTATCCTCGTTAGAGGGGACGGCCCGCCTCTGATATCACTCAAGGACACCTCTCCCACCACCGAGCTCTTAGCCGGACACAACCCACAGGATAACTATTTATGCGTCTCTGCGAAAATAATGGTAGAAGTTGCCTGATTAAGTTGAAGAATAATCTGCCACTCGGATGATCGAGAAAGCCATCATCGCCAAAATCATCTTCGAGGGATGCATCTATCTGCCTTGCCGCTAGAACAGAGATTCCGGTCTTCCAGGCCGCAGTTGGTGGCAGCCTCCGATGCAAAGAGATGTGAGATTCACGGGCTGTGAGAGACTCAAAATGAGATATGAAAAATAATCTACGGTAGATCGCTATGAGGTATATGCTTTGTATCCTCCTGATTCTCCTCCTGCAGGTATCAGAGGGGCGCGTGATAAGGGTCGATGATGATGGAGGAGCGGATTTCACATGTATTCAAGATGCAATAGATCTTGCAGAGGGAGGAGATATCATAGAGATAATGGCCGGGAGCTACAGGGAGAGCGTTAACGTGACAAAGCCTCTCGAGATAAGAGGCATAGGCGAGGACTCGCCTGTCATCGATCCGTCCGGCCTCGATGGCGTTGTCATATCAGCAGATGGCGTACATGTAGATAAAATTGTTATAAAAAATGCGAGCAACTGGGGATCCACAGGCTTCAAGATACTCTCAAAGAATGCATGCGTATCGGAATGCAACGTTAGCGATTCTTTTATAGGTATACTGCTTCTAAATGGAAATAACACCGTTATTCGCAGCAATATCACTGGCTGTCACTTCTCCGGTATCGTATCCACAGCATCCCATAATACCATAAAAGGAAACAGGATCGACGAGAACAATAATGCGGGCATCATGCTACTGAGATCGATAGCAGATGTAGTGGAGGATAACGATGCGAGTTACAATCTCGGAACAGGTATCAAGATCTACAGATCCAGCGAAAGCAGGGTCATAAGAAACAGAGCTGATACAAACGATTACGGCATAGCTCTCGCTGAGTCGCATGGCTGCGTGGTTGAAAACAATACTTTGTTGAATAACGATTACGGGATATATCCCTATCTCTCCTCTAAAAATGTGATATCAAAGAATACTGCCAGTAAGAATGATTATGCCGTGTATCTATACGATGCCTGGCAGAATGAGATCTACGAGAACGATCTCAGGATGAACGATGCATATGGTATTTTGCTCTACTACTCTGATGATAATTATGTGAGATCAAACGACCTCAGATCGAATGAGATTGGCGGGCTGAGCATAAGGGATTCGAGAAACAACACAGTTCTCTGGAACAATTTAAGCATCAATCGAGCGGCGCTCCATATGGAGAACTCGGAGATGAACGAGATCGATGGGAACGAGATGATAGATTGCCTGACCGGGGTCGTTCTTGAGAGTTCCAAAAACAATACTCTGCGTAACAATACCATCTCAAAGGCTGAGGAGGGTTTTCTGCTATCGTATTCTGATGAGAATAATATTGAAGCGAACGATCTGAGCAAGTGCGCTTCGGGAATTGTGTTAAAAGAATCGAAAAACAACAGCGTAGCGGGAAATGCGATCTCCGGATCTGATATATGCATACATGCCATATCAGCCAAGAGGTCTGTACTGGAGAACAACATCCTCGTTAAGAGCACCTCCGGAATGATCTTCGAGTCTGCAGACGGCTTCAGGGCGAACGGAAATGCATTCGATGGCGTCTCGAAAGCGGTTCAGATAACGGGATCGCCAGGGTTTGTTGTTTCCGGGAGCAATATCAGCAACGCTTCTGTGGCGGTTTCGATCAACCGCTCGGAAGGGGGCAGGGTGGAGAACAACAGCATGAGAGATGTGGAGATCGGTGTTAAGCTCCTGGGGGCGAGAGATCTCTACATAAGAGGAAACATCATCAGAGGCGCAAAGAGCGGCATAGTTCTTGATAGATCAAATACGAACATCATCGAGAGGAACAGCGTCTCCGACTGCACCTACGGCATAAATCTGTACAGCTCATGGAATAACAAGATACAAATGAATCTCATAGCACACAATACCAATGGCCTCTCGCTTGATGAAGGCGTCTACCCGATGGAGTCCAGCGAGAACCTGATTTATCTCAACAGCTTTGTGGAGAACAAAAACGATGTGCGAGCATACATTTCAAAGAACACCTGGAACAGCCTGGAGAGAATACGCTACAGATACAAGAACAAGATCTTCGAGAGCCAGATGGGCAACTACTGGCACGGAGTGGCCGGCTCTGATCTGAACAGCGATGGCATTCTGGACGAGCCCAAGAGCGTAGGCATCGAAGATGATCTCTATCCGCTTTCGGAAGCCACAGAGAAATATGCGATTCTGGATGGTCAGACGTAGGTTCAGGCTGTTGGGAATCATTCAGAGCGCTTGAAACTGGCATCACCCACCATATCAGGAGGGGCGGTTCGACTCACCCGGACTGCCTCAATCCTCTTGATACCGAGATTCTGCTCGCTCTTGTACCGCATACATCCCCAACGACAAGTTATTTTTATCTTCAGCTCATCCTCTTATCTCGTGTATCGGGAGAATGTAGAGCTGCCCACGCCGGAGGCGAGAAAGTCGATAGCTCTGGTAGCTGTTGGCCTGACGCTCTATCTGATATACCTCTATCACGTTGGCTTCTCAGATATAGCGAAGAGCATGAGATCCATAGATCCGCTTATCTTCTCGGTCGGCTTCCTGGTGGCGCTGCTCGGCGTCTTCTTCGATGGCCTCGCCTGGAAACGGGTGGCCGTTAAGTTCGACTGCGATATATCCGCATCTGATGCGTTTCTGATGTACCTATCATGCATATTTCTGAACAATCTCATACCATCTGGCAGCTTCTCAGGCGAGACTGCTAGGATATACTTTCTGGAGAAGATCGCCTCGCCAGGTATAGATCGCGCCTCAGCAACAGTCGCAGCTACACGTATCATCACAGCCATACCCTTCATCATCGGAATGATAATAGGCATGGCGTATATGATCCTGGAGACAAAGGCGCCAGTCTGGGCGCTCGCCACATGCTCCGGAATAGCGGTAGTTCTTCTCGGTATCAACGTCTTATTCATAGGGATATGCTTCTCGAGCAGATGGCTCGAGGGGATAATCTCAAGGCTTATAGAATGGCTCGAGAGAGCGTTTCATCTGAGGATCAACAAGAATCTCTGCATGGGAATAGTGAGGAGATTCCATTCTGCCATGAACGGGTTCGTTGAACACAGGAGAACGATCTTTGTAAGCACCCTCTGGGCGTTCGCTGCCTGGCTCTGCATGAATCTGGTTGCGTTTGTCACATTCAGATCGATGGGCGTAGAGGTCTCGATCTGGGCGATATTCGCCGTCTATGCTGTGATGATCTTCATTCAAATGCTGCCACTCATACTGCCTGGCGGCATCGGACTTGTGGATATCGTCATGATCACCCTATTCAGCGCGATTGGCGTTCCCACCGGATATGCGGTCGCGGCCACCATTCTATCCCGCCTAATTCAGCTCTGGTTCCTCACGATCGCGGGAGGACTGGCAACCGCATACCTGCTTAAAAGAATCGACAAGCAGAGGGTGCAGCAGGCCGCTTGATCCCCGCTGTTTGAGTTCAGATAGGACCCTGGCGATGAAAGGATTTTCTTAATGGAGATCCTACCATGGGAAAAGGGTCCACCGCAAATGATATGTGGATCGGCTCATCCTTTTTCATCATGAAAGATGAAATCAATTGGAGAACCGATTGGCCTGTGGTTGCCTCTATCCCCCGGGCTCCGGAGCTGCCGTACACTGGTGAGCGCTCTGACTGGTCTGCATTATGGTGCAAGCCGATCGTGGATCCAACCGCCTGGGTGAGCCCTGGTGCGGTCTTGATAGGCCGTGTTGTTCTGAAGGCCAGAAGCTCGGTCTGGTACGGCTGCGTGCTGCGGGGCGACGAGGCCTTCATCGAGGTCGGAGAGGAGAGCAATATACAGGACTGCTCGGTGCTGCATGTCGAGCCCGATACACCATGCATAATAGGTGATCGCGTTACTCTGGGCCACAGGGCAACGGTGCACGCTGCTATTGTCGAGGACGAGGCGATGGTAGGAATAGGCGCGACTGTTCTGAGCGGATCCTTGATAGGCAGGGGCGCGATAATTGCAGCCGGCGCTCTGGTGCGAGAGGGGACGAGGGTACCAGCAGAGACGCTCTGGGCTGGGGTGCCCGCGAAGGAGATCAAGAGGATAACGCCAGAGCTCAGGGAGAGGGTTCTGTCCACCAACAGGCAGTATGCGAACAGAGCTGTGATGTACCGGCACAGAGAGGAGATCATGAAAAAGATTTGAGAAGAGATCGGCGTTCCATGCCATCTCTCAGCTCCCGCTATCTCCCAGCCCCTGCCATCTCTCGGCCCTCCTATCTCCACGGCCTGCTATCTATTCATGTGCATGTATCGCAGGAGATCCAGTCGTCCCTGTATCCCTGGGTGCAGCTCAGGCCCAAGCACTTCGGCACCCTCCATCCTTCCCTTTCGGGCTCTCTCTCCACGATCTCGACACCCACATCGATCTTTGAGACAAGGTCCGCTTCGACAGATCCGGGTCCGTCGATCGGATACGCCTCGAGCCTGGCCTTGTTGATGAATGTGCCGCTCCTCAGCGCCCTCATGTTGTAATCTATATCCATCCTCCTGCCGGGCTTGAGTTCGAGTATCGCCCATTCGATCTTCTTCTCTCTGAGCTGTGACGGCTGTAGCGAGGCATTTATGAACTCCAGATCGTCCGGCAGGTAGTCTATCACGAATGCGACCATGGTGTAGTTAGCCCTGTTCTGCAGTGTTATCCTGTAGCTTATGGTATCGTTGTAGACAGATGCCGTCTTAGAGGCTGTCAGCTCCGCCGGGCAGCACTCGAGCCACTCGATATGCATCGTGGTGAAGTTTCTTGCAGTCACAACCTTCTCATCATGCATTCCTGAGACTATCACCCTGTTGACCAGGTTCGAGACCTTCTCTGTTATGTTCAGCCTGAGCGATATGGTTGCGGTATCGCCCACGCCGAGGTGGAGGAGTGTCCAGTTGGCGTACTCAGATGTAAGCTCGCTGGGTCTTGCCGAAGATCCCATGTACTCGGTCCCGGGCGGGAAGAGGTCCAGGACGTAAACAGGCCCGAGGTTCACGTTGCCGTCGTTCTCCACGATTATCCTGTAATCCACGTATGTGTTGTTGACGAGATCCGCATGGCCCTCCTTTCGGACGGAGATGTGCGGGTAGCTGTACTTCGAGACGCCGCTTATCGTGACCTTTCTATTGATCTTGTAATCTCCGATGTACTGGTCGATGAGATCGACTGTTCTGCCCTCCTTGCCGCTGAGATCCTGGTACATAGCCCTGAGATCCGCCTTTCCGGAGAATTCAGCCTCTGTCTCCATCTCGTTGAGGCCTCTCGCGTATGTCTCCTTCTCCATGCGATCCAGCGATGAGAAGCGCTCGCTTATCAGGCTCTTATCGGTCTTGGACCACATGCCCTCGTACCACTTCATGCTGGAGTTCCGCGAGACCCTATCCGTGTACGTGTAGTTCGCAGGAGCGTGCTCGATCGAGATATCCTTGTACATGTAGTTGCTCAGGGTGTCCATCAGCTGGGAGCTGGAATAGCGGCCCGTGCCTGCTTCATAAGAACGCTGCGAGCTGCGGATGCGTTTGTCGACAGCCGCGAACCCGGTGCCTTCGGCTTCGCTCTCGGAGCGCAGGTTCTCGCCGTACTCATCGATCTTCTGGTACAGCTTGAAGCTGCCCACGTAATCCTCGCGGCCCTCGTATATCGTTCTGTAGAGCACGTTCTTCGTCGCGTTGCTCTCTTCTTTGAGTATGCCCACATGGCCAACGCCGGTGAATTCGGTATCGACCATGAGCCTTGTGCCGTTCTCGTCCATCTGGAGGGAGCTATCGCGCTTGATATCCCTGGCGTAGGTGTACTCCTCGCTGAACGAAGCTGATGTGGCGTAGTTCTTTGACTTCTGCTTCTCAACCCAGAGCGTCGTGTAGTTCACGCTTCTATCGTTAGGCAGCGAGAACGATGTTGGCTGGTGCTTTGCGGTCAAGCTCTTGTTCCAGAGTATCGTGCGGTTGCCCCTCTCGTATCTTATGAGATCCTCGGTCTCGTACGAGCCGCTGCCGTGCTCCTTGATCTTGGCGCATGTCGCGGGCGGGCCGAGCTGGACCTCCGCAGCCGCTGTAGCTCTCTGGCTGCCACCAGATTCTGTTAAGCTGTATGTCATCTCCGCCCTGTTCACTATCTTCAGCGGGTTCGTGCAGAGGTTGTTGTAGACGTTTACGTAGCCGCTGCCCTTTACACTCTGGTCCATCTTGAAGCTCATATTGCCCAGATCCTGAGCGACTCCCACAGTTATAACGATCTCACCATACTCTCCTGGTCCCAACTCTCCGATGTACCAGACATTATTGCCGGAGCTCGGCGCCGGATCCGAGCTTATGAAGTAAACCACCTCTGGATAGTAGTCTATGATTGTTACATCGTATAATGACACTACATTGGGGTTCTGATATCTTATCGTGTACGTTATCGTATCCCCGGGCTCGACGACCTTCGGCTCTGCTGTCTTGTTGAAGAGCACCTCCTGAGCGATGATGACAACAGCTTCAGCCGGATCTGAAGTAACTGGCTCTCCATTTGGATCCTCGCCTTTCGCGATGGCCACATTCTTTATTGGAGATTTATCTGAGGCCTTGACGACGTATGTCTTCGTCACCTCAACGGTATCGCCAGGCTCGAGGGTTATTGGATCGGTGTTTATCTTGCCCAGCATATCGTCATTTATGTATATGTTGGAGATCGTCGTCTCGCCGCCGTTGGTGAGCGTGTATGTGTACGTTATGGTCTGGCCGACCACTGCAACATCGACTGAGGGTCTCTTCGCCAGGCTGAGCTTGCTCTGCGGCTGAACCCCGCATTGGATATTGATCTTGACGCATGCGGAATCGCTTACCTCCACATCGCCGATCTTGCCGGTAACAGTGGCACAGTTCTCCACGACGAGCGGGACTGGTGGCATGCCGGGCAGCTTCTTGTACTCCTTGCTTACCAAGTTGCCGTACTGGTCTCTGACGACCACGAGCGTGTCGCCCGTCGGATAGTATGTCACGGTGTAGTTCGTGTACCCTGGATAGGGCTTATCGTACTCTATGCGCAGCCCCTCCCAGGGCTCGCTCGTGACGTAGAGCTCTGATGAGATCCTTCCCGCGAGATATTCCGTGCGCAGGGAGTCGCCCTTCGCAGGCCTTGTGAGAAGTGACCAGCTCAGAACACCGGATTCGTTGAAGGCCTCAGTGAGAATATCTCCCGTGCTTGTATTGGTGTAGTTCATCAAGGTGTAGGTCATTCCATCAACTGTCACGTTGCTCCTGCTCAGAGTGGCGTTGGCCTTATCGAACGTGTCCCTGTATTTTCTTACGTGCTTCAGCTTGGCCTCGAGCCTCGTCATGTTTCTGTAAAGCGAATCCATTAGCTCCTGATTTGCGGGTGGAGCGGCCATAATGAAGAGCTTCTCTTCATCCTTTGGAGATGCGCCCGGCTTGGTGAAGCTCTGTCTCGTGCAGACATCCTCATCTATTTTAGCACGCAGCTCTATGGTCTTTGATTCACCCGCTCCCAGCGATCCTAGACTCCAGGTGATCACGCTGCCGCTTACGCTCGCTGGCTCTGGTGTGGCGGATACATAGACCAATCCGACCGGCAGAGTATCTGTTAAAGTTACATCAGTTATCGTCGCACTGCCCGTGTTACTTACTGTGAGCGTGTAGGCCACAACATCGCCCGGAGACGGAGTGGGATTATCGACGGTCTTCGTGAGATCTATAGCGCAGCTTATCCAGCTTATCTCTACTGTAGCAGTGGTTCCGATCGATGCTATGAACTCGCCCTGCGGGTCCTTGGGCACGGCGTAAACGCTAAGAGTTGTGCCTGCTGGCTGTCCCGGAATCGTTGCGTGCCAGTATCCATCCGAGCCTTTTGTCATATCCATTGTGGATGAATCATAATAGAGTGTCATGCTGGAGATCTCGCTGCAAAGAGATCCGGCGATATCCTCACATCCAACAGTCACCTCTACAGGCTCGCCGCTGCAGGGATCCTGCGGAGTGCTCTCTATAGAAAGCCTTGCCTGCGGCTGGACCGTCTGAGTGTTACCGAAGTTCTGGTCTGTTACACTCTCGTACTCATCTCCCTCAAACTCTATCATATAGCTTCCGGGATCTGCAGGCAAGGTCCTCGTCCACCCATCCCTCGTCTCTTCGGTTATCGTGTACGTGCCTGCAGGCAGATTCGTAAATGTGTATTTACCATCAGCATCTGTTGTGGTTGAGATAGTCGTAGTGCCATCGGAGAGATATATCGTCCATCCTGGAATGGCCGGCTCGCCCTCATCCCAAACGCCATCCGCGTTGAGATCGTTGAACTTGTAGCCGCTGATATCGAGCTTGCCCTGACCGCCTGTCTTGAGCGTGTTTGTGAATTTGACTATGATGGTCTCGCCGGCATCCAAGTCGATTGTGGCTCCTGAATCTTGCACTGACACGGATGAGCCACCATCTGTATCGCCCTCGATGGTTATACTAGTTAGCTCCCAACCACTTGGAACGTTCTCAGTTACCGTGTACTCGCCTGGTGCTAGATATCCGCTATCGTAGGGTGTATCAATGTCACTCAGATAGAATGTTGTACCTTCCTTCCAGGATCCTACGAACTCGAAGCTCTCAGTCGAGCCCGAGGGATCCGTAACCTTGTCGACTATGATCTTGTTACACGTACCTGTTACCGTAACCTCATTCGAATCATCGGTACAACCGTTGCTATCGGTTACCGTGA